>NZ_JBVHEP010000008.1:84702-335625 GCF_055562795.1 Streptomyces sp. NPDC016851 | reverse complement strand
GGCCCGCCCCCTACGTCCCCCCCCCCCCCCCCCGGGGGGGGGGGCCCCCCCGCCGGCGGGTGGGCGCACCAACCCCCCCCGTTGCCCGTGGGGGGGGGGGCCCCGGGCCCGCCGCCCACCCCCACAGGCCACAGAGTCCCACCCCGCCCGCTCCTGCCGACGGATGTGAACAGCACAGCCATGCCTCACCACACGACCACCCCCTCCCCACCACTCACCGCATCCGACACCGGCCTGGCGAACGCCCGCACACAAAAGCGCGTCCTCACCGTGCTGTTCGCCTCCCAAGTCCTCAGCGGCCTCGGACTCGCCGCGGGCACCACCGTCGCCGCCCTGCTCGTGCAGGACATGCTCCACTCCACCGCCCTGGCCGGCCTGAGCAGCGGCCTGCTCACCGCAGGCTCCGCGCTGGCAGCCATCGCCGTCGGCCGCCTCTCCCAGGCCCGCGGCCGCCGCCCCGGACTGGCCGCCGGATACCTCGTCGGAGCAGTCGGCGCGGCCGGCGTCATCGCCGCCGCCGTCACCAACAGCGCCGCCCTGCTCTTCGTCGCCCTGTTCCTCTACGGCGCCGGCACCGCCGTCAACCTCCAGGCCCGCTACGCCGGAGCCGACCTCGCCGCACCGGCCCACCGTGCCCGCGCCATCTCCACCGTCCTGGTCGCCACCACCCTCGGCGGCGTGGCCGGCCCCGCCCTCGCCGGCCCCACCGGTGACCTGGCGGGCGCCCTCGGCCTGCCCGGCCTCACCGGCCTCTTCGTCATCGCCACCGTGGCCTTCACCCTGGCCGCCCTCGTCCTGATGATCTGGCTGCGCCCCGACCCCCTCCTGATCGCCCGCACCCTTCACACCGACACCGACACGGCCCAGCACACCAGCGCACCCCCTGCATCCGCGCCCGCACCGCGCACCGCACGGCGCGTGCCCAGCCTGCCCCTGGGCGTCCTGGTTCTGGTCCTCACCCAGATCGTCATGGTGGCGGTCATGACGATGACCCCCGTCCACATGCACGCCCACGGCCACGGCACCGCAGCCTCCGGCCTCGTCATCGCCCTGCACGTCGGCGCCATGTACCTGCCCTCCCCGCTGACCGGCCGACTCGTCGACCGCTACGGCTCCGCATCCATCGCCGTCGGGGCTGCCCTCACGCTCCTGGCCTCCGGCGTCCTCGCCGCCACCGCACCGGACGACTCGGTCGCCCTGCTCGCCCTGGCCCTCACCCTGCTCGGTCTGGGCTGGAACTTCGGTCTGGTCAGCGGCACGGCCATCGTCACCGAGGCCGTCCCCCTGGCCACCCGCGCCAAGACCCAGGGACTCGTCGACGTCGCCGTAGCCATCGCAGGCGCAGCCGGCGGCATGGCCTCGGGCCTCGTCGTCGCCGCCGCCGGCTACCCCGCCCTCGCCATCACCGGCGCAGCCCTCGCCCTCGCCCTGCTGCCCGTCATCATCGCCACCGCCCGCAAGCGGTAACACCTCACCAGAGCGGATCGCCACCCGGCCGGGCAGAAGGTCTCCGATGCCGCGACCACCACGATGCCCGTCTGCGCGCAGCGGCGCCCGGTGCGCCCGCCCTTCGGGCGGACGGCGGTTTGTCCACAGACTCTGAGCTGATGAACCGCTGACGGAGTGGTTTCGGAATACGCCAGAGACCTGCCTCTGCCAGCGGCAGAACACCGGCCCGACCGGGCTCGACGATCACTACAGTCCAGGCTCATGACGACAGTTGCAACGCGCACGATCGAATACGCGGCCGACGGCCTGACGATGATCGGGCACCTCGCGCTCCCGGCCGGTGTCGACCGCCGGCCCGCGGTCCTGGTCGGGCCCGAGGGGGTGGGGCTCAGCGACGTCGAGCGCCGCCGGGCCGATGCGCTCGCCGAGCTGGGATACGTGGCGCTGGCCTTCGACCTCCACGGCGGGCGCTATTTGGGCGACCCTGAGGAGATGTTGGCCCGCTGCATGCCGCTGCTCGCCGACCCCGACCGGATGCGAGGCATCGGCCACGCGGCGCTCGACGTGCTCCGCGCCGAGCCGCGGACCGACCCGGACCGGATCGCCGCCGTCGGCTACGGCACCGGGGGCGCAATCGCGCTGGAACTCGGGCGCGACGGCGTCGACCTGCGCGCGATCGCGACAATCAACGGGTTGACCACGGGCCGACCAGGCGAGACGGCGCGCATTCACTGCCCGGTGTGGGCCGGGGTCGGGTCGGAAGACCCGATCATGCCGCCCGCGCAACGGGACGCATTCACCGCCGAGATGCAGGCTGCGGGCGTCGACTGGCGCCTCGTGGTCTACGGCGGCGCCTTGCACGCCTTCCATCACCCACCGGTCGACCACATCGTGCTTCCCGGGGTCGGTCATCACCCTCAGCACGCGCAGCGAGCTTGGCGGGACGTCGTCGACCTGCTCGCCGAGTGCCTGCCCATGACGGAGTGATCTGGGCAGACTGAGGGTTGTTCACGGGCTCTGACAGCTCGTTGGGGATGCCGAGGTGGACGGCTGGTCGCTGAGCTCGGCGTCGGGTCTCGTCGCGCTTCGCGCGGAGGAAGGTGAGGGTGAGGTCGATGCCCTCGATCTCACTGGTCCGTCCTTCGGCCTCGGCCTGCGTCCTGTGGCGGATGACGTCTCCTAGGAATCCGCAGGTCAGCCGCACATGTGGTGGGACACCATAGTTCTGGGTGCTGAGGTCATGCCGCCACCATGCCGCCGCCGATGACTACGAGAGCCCCCATCGAGCCCGCGAGAGTCCTCGCTCCCTCGCTGCCGTCGTCGTGTATCGCCCATGTATGGCCGCTCCCTAGCATGACGCCGATGGAGGCGCCATGTGGGGAATGATCACCGGTCAGCTGCGCAGACAGTCCATGCGGACGCTGACGCTGCTGGTCGGTGTGCTGGTGGCGACGGCCGGGTTCACTCTGCTGACGGGGTCCGTGGAGACCTCGCGCCTGACGGTGAAGGCGTCCGCCGACGCGAACTTCCGTGCCGCGTACGACATCCTCGTACGGCCCTCCGGTGCGCGGACGGGGCGCGAGGAGTCCGTCGGCCAGGTGCGGCCCAATTTTCTGTCCGGGCAGTTCGGTGGGATCACGCCCGGTCAGTGGCGGGAGATCGCCGGCCTGCGAGGGGTGGAGATCGCCGCTCCCGTGGCGATGCTCGGCTATGTGCAGGCCGGGACGCACGCCCGGGTCGATGTGACCGGGCAGCTCGACCCCCAGGCCGACCGGCAACTGCTGCGGCTGCGCAATACCTGGACCACGGACCGGTCGCTGAGCAAGGCCCAGGACCCGGGTTCGGTGTACGTCTACGTCACGGGCAATCCGGTCGTGCTGCCGGATGCCGGATCGACGGCCAGGGACCCGAGTTGGAGGAGTCTGTACACGTACCGCGGCCGGCAGCTGACCGAGGTCGGTGACGCGCTGAGCCGAGGGGACAGCCCCTGCGACGAGGGGGAGATGCCTCCGCTCGAGGTGCTGCCCGGGGGGAAGTTCGAGCCGCTGTGCGCCCTTCGTACGGTCTCCTCGTACGGCGGTGGCGCGGTCAACGACCAGCTCGACCCCGCCCAGCGCAGCGAACTCGTCGTCGTGCGGCGGCACGCGGACGGCAGCTTCACCAGCGGGACGGACGTGCACAACCGCACGACCTCCCGCCGCGCGGTGGTCGACATCGACTGGTCGATGACGCTGCTGCTCGCCGCCGTCGATCCCGAGCAGGAGGCTCGGCTGGTCGGGGTGGACGGGGCGATGGCCTCCGGCCGGTATCTGAAGGACGGTGAGAAGCCCGCCGTGGACACGCGGGGCGGGTCGCGGTTCGAGGACATTCCGCTGATCAGTACGGACCGGCCCTATCTGGACGAGCAGTTGAGCACGTCGGTCTCAAGGGTCACGGGAACGCTTCCCAAGCTCTCCGGGCGTGGCGGGAAGGAGCTGCGCGGTCTGCTGGCCGGGTTGCCCGTCAGCCCGGGGCCGGCCACGCGCGCCGACGCCGACACCGTGTTCCGGCGGTCGGTCGTGGACGGCACGATCGATGTCAACCCCTTCGTCGTCCTCCAGGCGGGAGCACCCCGCTATGCGTCCGGCGGGGGAGTGCTGCGGCCCGCGCCCGTCGCGTCGGACAGCGGTGAGCTGTGGCGGCAGTCGACGTACGGCGGCGATCTGCCGGCGTGGTTCGTTCAGGACACGGCGTTCCGGCCCGTGACCAGGCTGCCCGGAACCGACGCGAGCCAGGACCACTTCCCGCAGTTCAGCGTGGTCGGCACCTACGCCGTCGAGCGCCTGAAGGGCTTCTCGAAACTGTCCGAAGTGCCCCTGGAGACCTACCGGCCGCCCGCCGCCCGCGCCGCCGACGAGGCCGGCCGCGCCGCACTCGGCGGCCAGGCGCTCGCCCCCAACAGCAACCCGGGCGGCTACCTCGCCACGCCGCCGCAACTGCTCACCACCCTCCAGTCGGTTCAGGCCGTCACCGGCCCCGACTCGCCGCATGCCAAGGACCCGATCTCCGCAGTGCGGGTCAGGGTCGACGGTGTGCACGGAACGGACGAGGCGTCCCGGGAACGTATCCGCGCGGTCGCCGAGGCGATCACCACCCGCACCGGGCTCGACGTGGACATCACGGCGGGCTCCTCCCCGGCACCGCAGCAAGTGGCACTGGGCGAGGGCAAGTTCGGGCGGCCCGCGCTCGCGCTGACGGAGAACTGGACCGCCAAGGGCACCGCCGTCGCACTCGTCGAGGCCGCCGACCGCAAGAGCGTGCTGCTCTTCGGCCTGGTGCTCGGCGTGTGCGCGCTGTTCCTCGGCAACGCCGTCGCCGCCTCCGTACGCACCCGGCAGCGCGAACTGGCCGTCCTCGCCTGCACCGGCTGGACGGGCGCCCGCCTCGCGGGACTTGTCCTCGGTGAGGTCGCCCTGGTCGCGGCCGTGGCCGGTGCCGCCGGTGCCGGAGCCTCGTTCCCACTGGGCTGGGCCTTCGGCCTCGACGTCACCGCGGGACGTGCGCTGCTCGCGATACCGCTGGCGGTGGCCACGGCCCTGCTGGCCGGGGCGCTTCCGGCGATACGGGCAGGACGGCCGTATCCGGCACAGGCGCTGCGGGGCTCGGTTGCCGGGCCACGGCGGGCCCGGCGCGCCGGGCGCGGACGCACGCTGCCCGGGCTCGCGGTGAGCGGAGCGTTGCGTACGCCGTCCCGTTCGGCGCTCGGCGCGCTGGCGCTCGCGGTGGGGGTGGCCGCGGTCTCCCTGCTCACGGCGGTCATGTGGACGTTCCAGGGCGCGGTCCAGGGCACGCTCCTCGGCGAGGCGGTGTCCCTCGAGGTGCGCGGGGTCGATGTGGCCGCGGCCGTACTCACCGCGGCCCTCGGGGTGTTCGCCCTCGCCGATGTCCTCTATCTCGACAGCTGTGAACGGGACGGGGAGTTCGCCATGCTGCGGGCCTGCGGCTGGGCCGACACCGAGGTCATGCGACTGGTCGTCGCGCAGGGTGCGGTGATCGCCGTGGCGGGCGCGGTGCCCGGCGCGGCGACGGGGCTCGCACTGACCGTGGCCTTCACCGGCTCGATTCCGGCGGGGCTGCCGGTGGCGGTGGGCGTGGTCGCGGTGGCGGGAGTGCTGGCGGCCGTGGCGGGCAGCGTCGTCGCCGCCGGCCTCGCGGTACGGCGGTCGCCGGCGGGGCCGTTGGCCGAAGAGGGATGATCCACGCAGGATGGACAGAGGTACGGAGAGGGAGAGAGAACCCTATGGGGGACGGTGCGTCGGTCCTGGTGGAGGACCTGCACAAGAGCTTCGGCACCGGTGACGGGCTGATCAAGGCCGTCGACGGCATCAGCCTGGACATCCCGGCCGGACGCAGCGTCGCCCTCGTCGGCGCCTCCGGCTCCGGTAAATCCACACTGCTGCACCTCATCGGGGCCATCGAACGGGCCGATGCGGGACGGGTGTGGGTGGACGGCCAGGACGTCACCGCGCTGGGGCGGCGGGCCGCCGCTTCGTACCGGCGCACGGTGGGGTTCGTGTTCCAGCGGTTCCATCTGCTGCCGGGGCTGAGCGCGCTGGACAACGTGCTGGCTCCCGTGCTGCCCCGCAGGACCGGCTTCGACCGGGACGCACGCGCCCGTGAACTCCTCGCGGCGGTGGGTCTGGAGGGACGGGAGTCGGCGTTGCCCTCGCAGCTGTCCGGCGGTCAGCAGCAGCGGGTCGCGGTGGCACGGGCACTGATCGCCCGGCCCCGGCTGCTGCTCGCCGACGAACCCACCGGAAGCCTGGACTCGGCGACCGGTGAGCACCTCATGGACCTGGTGGGAGAGCTGGCCGCCGAGTACGGCTGCACGCTTGTGGTGGCCACGCATGACATGGGGGTGGCGGAGCGCTGCACGGACGTGCTGCGGGTACGGGACGGGCGCCTCGGTGAGGTGGCGGGCAGCGGCGGCTCGAGATCGGGGCCTGCCCGGTGAGAGGGGCGTTACGTGGTCCGCGTATCGGCGATGTATGGCAGGCGTATGCCGTCCCCGTAGCGTCATGGACGAACGCCGTCGTGACGGGCGACGGCCCCAATTGGGGGTTAGTCATGCGCACTCTGAACCGACTCGCGGACTCGGTCCTCGGCCGGGTGGTACCGCGCGCCGAGGCCGATGCGAGTACCACGGAGTACTGGTGCCGCCGTGACACGAGCTGCGGCCCCCAGTACCCCTCCGCCAAGGGGAACTGGCGCCGCACCTGCCAGTCGCCGGGCACGAACTGCACGGCGTGGACGCTCTATTCCTGCTGCTACTGACGCGGTTCCTGTTCTCCCCGGTGCCGCCTCCCCGTGGCATCTGTCGCGCCCGGCCCCCCGTCGCGTCCTGCGGCGGGGGGCCGGGCGGTCGTGCCGAGCACCACCGCGACCACCACGTCCACGGGTACGAGGCCGACGGTCCGCGAGTCCGTGCTCACCGCCGCGTTGTCGCCGAGCACCGCCATCCGCCCGGGCGGCACCAGGCCAGGACCCCCGGGAACGCCGGCCGGAACCGGGTCGCCCGGCAACGCCGCGATCCGTTTCACCCACAGCCCGTCCCCGTCCGCGACCGGCCCCACCACACGGGCGCCGTCCGGCAGTTGCACCGGCAGGACGACCACCTGGCCCACACGCAGCCGCCGGCCCGCCGAGCCACCGCGCCACCCCGGAAGGCGCCCGCCTCGCCCCGGAAGGCGCCCGCCCCGCCCCGGAAGCCGTCCGCCTCCGCCCGGAAGCCGCCAGCCTCCGCCCGTACGACCTCCGAGCCGACGGGCCAGGACCACCGCCCCGTCCCGCAACCCGGGCTCCATGCTGTGCCCCCGCACGGTCACGAGCATCAGCCACCTGCCGAGCAGCCGCTTCACCCCGCGACCTCCCGCTCCCGGCCGGACTCGACCCGCTGAACCCCCGCCACCTCCCGCTCCGGCCCTGACGCGTCCTCCCGGAATCCCGCCGCCTGCCCACGGAACAGCTCGGCGTACCGTCCCGACGGCAGCCTCATCAGCTCCTCGTGCGGTCCTTCCTCCCGCACCGCACCCCCGTCGAGGAGCACGATCCGGTCCGCGGTACGCACCTCGCTCAGCCGGTGCGAGATCAGCAGCCGGGCCCGTCCCCGCCCCAACCCCCGGATCACATCGGAGACCTCGGCCTGAGCATCCGGATCGAGGCCCGAAGTCGGTTCATCGAGCACGAACAGGTCCCGGTCCGCCCGCAGCAACGCCCGGGCCAGCGCGACCCGTTGCCACTGTCCGCCGGAGAGCACGACACCGCTGTCCCGGTCGTTCGCCCCGAAGAACCCCCGGGTCAGCATCGTGTCGTACCCGGCCGGGAGACTCGCGAGGACCTGGTGTACCCCCGCCTCGCGCGCGGCCTCGACGACCTCCGGGCCCAGGGCGCCGTCTGGAGTGCGAACGGCCAGCGCCGGATCGCCGAGCGCGATGTTCTCCGCCGCCGTCATCTCGTACGAGACGAAGTCCTGGAAGACGACACTTAGCCGGTCCCGCAGCGACTCGGGCGTGAATTCCCGAAGATCCGTCCCGTCCCACAGGATCCGCCCACGTTCGGGGTCGTAGAACCGGCAGAGCAGTTTGACCAGCGTGCTCTTGCCGGCCCCGTTCACACCGACGAGACCCACGCTCTCCCCCGCGCGCACCGTCAGCGTCACGCCCCGCAGCACCCACGGCAGATCCGGGGCATAACGGAACCACACGTCATCGAGGACGATCCGGTCGCGCAGGGGGCCCGCGACCCGCCGCGCCGTGCCGGGCCGTGCGCCGCCCTCGGCCACGGCCACGTACTCGGCGAACACCAGCAGATGCTGATGGCCGTTGGCCACCGCCGTGACCGCCGAGCCGAGTCCGCCCTGTACCGAGGCCACCGCCGCGAGGAACACGGACAGGTCCCCGACCGTCAGCGTCCCGGCCGACACCCGGCCCACCGCCCACAGCAGCCCGCCGCCCGCGATACCCGAAGCCAGCAGCGTGGGCAGGGAGTTGACGCTCAGACGGCGTACGTCGAGCCGGTGCCGGATCCGGTTGACGGCCCGCCGCTCGACGAGCATGCGCTCCCGCAGCACATCCCCGATGCCGAACAGCCGTATCTCCTTGGCCGCCGTCGTACCGCCGAGCAGCGTCGAGAAGAACGCCTCGCGGCGCTCGCCGGCCGTCACGCCCGCGAACGCCGCGGCTGTCGCCCGGGCCAGCCGTAGCTCCGCGACCAGCTTCGGTACGGCACCGAGCAGCACCAGTCCCGCAAGGACCGGGCTGACGGCGGCCAGAATCCCGGCGAACCCCACCAGCGTCCACCCCGACCGCAGCACGATCAGCGCGCACTGCACCAGCTGTACGGGGGTGTCCTGGCCGGACTGCTGGGCGAGCCGGAGCCGGTCGAGCCGTACCGGATCCTCGTAGAGGTCCAGGCCCGGGTGGGCGTTGACCGCACGGAACAGCCGGTCCTGCGCGGTCAGCGCCACGGCCCGGGTGAGCACGCCCTGGCAGAGATCGTCGACGTACGGCAGGAGCGCGAGCAGCACGCCGATCGCTGCCAGGGCCGCGGCGGTCGCGGTGACCTCCCGCGTCCCGTCCCCGGTGAGCGAGTCGATCAGCTGCTTGGTCAGCCAGGCCGCCGCGATCGGCCCGGTGGCCTCGACGACGGCGAGCAGCAGGGTCGCCGCGAGGGCGCGGCGGTGCGCGCCGAGCGCGAGCCGCAGCGCCGTGGCCGCGACCCGGGGCCGGGACACGGGGTGCTGTGCCGGGTGCGTCATACGACCGGCCGGCCCACGATCCCCGCTTTGGCGATGAGCTCCGGCGCGCTCACCGCCGACCAGCGGATCGCCACGCCGTCGCCGGTGTCCTCGAGGCCGCAGACCAGGGGCAGCCCGTCCACCCGGAACGTGGTGATCCACGACTCGACCCAGGGGTCCTTCGGGTCGCCGACGATGACCCGGGCCACCGGTTCCAGGGCCTTCGTGAAGCGCGCGTTGTCGTCGTCGGTGCCCTCGGAGAGGACGGCGACGACCCGTTCGCTGCCGCCGGGCTCGTCCATGGCGCTCGTGACGACCAGCGGCAGCAACTGCTCGCAGGGCTCGCAGCCCGGTGCGAGGAAGGCGACGAGCGCGGGCCGGGTGCCGTCCGGTATGTCCACCATGGCGCCGGCGGTCATCCGGTGGGCGTCGGTGATGCCGGTGACCGGGGCGGACGCCGCGTGGGCCGGGCGGGCCTCGATCTCCTTGAGCCGGCGGATGACGCCGTACAGGAGAAGGAGATTGAACAGGCCGAGGAGCAGGCCGAGCGCGGAGAGACCGAGGGACACGGGGACTCCTACGGGAGGTCGGTGGAGCGAGCGGCGGAGGCGGTGGGCGCGGTGAACAGATCGGCGATGTCGTCCAGGCCGATCACGACGACGGCCAGCACCGCACCCGCGGCCACGGACACGACCAGCCCGCCGCCCGCCGCCCGCATCGGACCGGAGCCGGTGACGACCAGGGCGCCGACGGCGGCCAGCAGCAGTCCGGTGTTCCTGACCAGGTGCAGTACGCCGAGGGGGCGCCCGGTGCGGCCGAAACAGGCGCACGTCACGGGCGGACCGCCGCCCCGTACCGCCCGCACCACGCCGAGGGTGAGCGCGGCAAGGACCAGCGAGGCAAGGAGCAGCCCGATGACACCGGCCCGCGTGCCGGGCAGCAACAGCAGGCCCGCGGCCACGCCTTCGGCCGTGACGGTGGCGTACGCGAGCGGGCGGCGCGTGCCCGCAGTGCCGAGGCCCATGTCGGCGAGCGTGGTGAGGAACGCACGGAATCCGGCGGGCCGTGCCTTGCCCACGGCGGATGCGGCGAGGACGACGGCGACCAGGATGTGGCAGGCCGTCAAAAGCCCGGCGGTCATGGCATTCACCCCGCGAGCAGCTGCTGATGCAGCCGGCCCAGACAGGCATCGGGTTCGGTGCCGAGCTCGCGGCGGAAGACGGTCCGCGCCGACTCGAACGCGTCGGTCACGCGTCCGGGTTCGCCGAGGTGGTGATGGGCGTTCAGGACGAGCAGCCAGCTGCGGATGCGCAGCGGCTCCGCGGCGAGCACCTGCCCCGCCGTACGCAGCGCGGAGTGCGGCTGGCCGACGCCGAGCCAGGCGTCGGCCAGATCCTCGGTGGCGCGGATGCGCTCGGCGTCCAGGGTGCGCAGCGGGCCGTCGAGCATGCCGTACCGCTCGACTCCGGGGGCCGCGTGGTCCGAACTCCACAGCGCCAGCGCGGCGTTGAGCAGCTCGATGGCCCGGGGCGGGTCGTCGGTGACCGCGCTGCGGCCCCGGTCGGCGAGCCGCTCGAACACCAGGTGGTCGACGGCGTCCGGCGCGATGCGGAGTTCGTAACCGCCCTGGTGGCTGATCAGCGGGGTGGCCATCGGTAATCGTCGGCGCAGGAGATGGGCGTACGAGCGCAGGTTCGCGACGGCGGAGCGCGGCGGCTCGCCCGCCCACAGGGCGTCCATCAGGTTCTCCAGGGACACCACGCTCCCCGGCCTGAGCAGCAGCGCGGTGAGCAGTGCGCACGGCTTGATGCCGCGAAGTGGCCCCGGGTGTGCGCCGTCGCTGACCTCGATCGGTCCCAGGATGCGTATCAGCGGTGCCTGCACCTGCGCTCCCCCTCTGTGACGCGTGGTCGGCTTGGGGGCACACCGTATTATCGAAGCGCTTCGAACGTAACCCTGCTGCAACAACCAGTGGATTGAACGCGCTCCGTCTGATGGCGGGTTGAAAAGGCGCCTGATCATCGAAGCGCTTGACTGGCCCGCTTGATCGGTTCGGACGTAGACCGTCGGGCCTCCGCGAGAGCCTCGATCGAGCCCGCGGGCATGGAGTCCACCGCCGCCGCCCCGCGTGAGCCCTGTCTCACCTGGGCAGCGCCCCTTGGTTATGCAACGAGTTGCATATGAAGATCGAGGCATGGCGCTCGAACACGCGATCCTCGTCTCCCTGCTGGAGAAGCCGGGCTCCGGTTATGAGCTGGCCCGGCGGTTCGAGCGGTCCATCGGCTACTTCTGGACCGCCACGCACCAGCAGATCTACCGCGTTCTCAAGCGCATGGAGAGCGAGGGCCTGCTCGCCGTCCGCGAGCTGTCGCAGCAGAGCCGACCGGACAAGAAGGAGTACTCCGTCGTAGGCCCCGGCCGCGCCGCCCTCTCTCAGTGGCTGCACGAATCGATCCAGCCCGAGAGCATGCGGCACGAACTCGCCGTGAAGATCCGCGGCGCGGCCTTCGACGACCCGTCCGTGCTGATCCGTGAGGTCGAACGGCACCGCCAGGTGCACATCGACCGGCTCGCGCACTATCGGGCCGGGGAGCTGCGCGACTTCACCGGCCCGGCGGCTCCCACCCCGCTCGACGCCGGTCAGGAACTGCAGCATGTCGTGCTGCGCGGCGGCATCGCGTACGAGCGGATGACGATCGCCTGGCTCGACGACGTACTCGCCACCCTCCGCCGGCTCGGCACGTCACCCCCGCACGCCTGACCCGCCGGCCACCGCCGCCCGCACCCCGCGATCTTCAGACCTGTACCTCCACCCTCCACCCTCACCCTCAACCCTCGGAAGGCGGACCCCCATGGCCGACCCCCTCCTCTTCAACCCCCGTACCTACGACCCGGCGCAGTTCGACCCCGAGACCCGCAGGTTGCTGCGTGCCACCGTCGACTGGTTCGAGGACCGCGGCAAGCGCAGGCTCATCGAGGACTACCGCTCCCGCGCCTGGCTGGCGGACTTCCTCGCCTTCGCGGCCAAGGAGGGGTTGTTCGCCACCTTCCTCACCCCGGCGTCCGCCGCCGGACACAAGGACCAGCGCTGGGACACGGCCCGGATCGCCGCCCTCAACGAGATCTTCGGGTTCTACGGTCTCGACTACTGGTACGCGTGGCAGGTGACCATCCTCGGCCTCGGACCGGTCTGGCAGAGCGACAACGCCGCAGCGCGTACCCGTGCGGCGGAACTCCTCGCCCAGGGGGAGGTGTTCGCCTTCGGTCTCTCCGAGAAGACCCACGGCGCCGACATCTACTCCACCGACATGCTGCTGACGCCGGACGGCAACGGCGGCTTCAGGGCGACGGGTTCCAAGTACTACATCGGCAACGGCAATGCCGCGGGGCTCGTCTCGGTCTTCGGCCGACGCGCCGACATCGAGGGCCCGGACGGCTACGTCTTCTTCGCCGCCGACAGCCGCCACCCTGCCTATCACCTCGTCAAGAACGTCGTGGACTCCTCGAAGTACGTCAGCGAGTTCCGTCTCGAGGACTACCCGGTGGGCCCGGACGACGTCCTGCACACGGGCCGCGCCGCCTTCGACGCCGCCCTCAACACCGTCAACGTCGGCAAGTTCAACCTCTGCACCGCCTCGATCGGCATCTGCGAGCACGCGATGTACGAGGCGGTGACCCACGCGCACAACCGCATCCTGTACGGCCGCCCCGTCACCGCCTTCCCGCACGTGCGCCGCGAGCTGGCCGACGCGTACGTCCGCCTGGTCGGCATGAAGCTGTTCAGCGACCGCGCCGTCGACTACTTCCGCTCCGCCTCGCCGGACGACCGCCGTTACCTGCTCTTCAACCCGATGACGAAGATGAAGGTGACCACGGAGGGCGAGAAGGTCATCGACCTGATGTGGGACGTGATCGCCGCCAAGGGCTTCGAGAAAGACACCTATTTCGCCCAGGCCGCCGTCGAGATCCGGGGGCTGCCCAAGCTCGAAGGCACGGTCCACGTCAACCTCGCGCTGATCCTCAAGTTCATGCGCAACCACCTGCTGCACCCGGCCGAGTTCGCGCCCGTACCGACCCGCCTCGACGCGGCCGACGACACGTTGCTCTTCCAGCAGGGACCGGCCCGTGGCCTCGGCTCCGTACGCTTCCACGACTGGCGCCCCGCCTACGACGCATACGCCGGCGTGCCGAACGTCGCCCGCTTCCGGGAGCAGGCCGACGCCCTGTGCGAGTTCGTCGCCACCGCGGCCCCCGACGAGGAGCAGAGCCGCGACCTCGATCTTCTTCTCGCTGTCGGCCAGCTGTTCGCGCTGGTGGTGCACGGCCAGCTGATCCTGGAGCAGGCCCGCATGACGGACTTGGACGAGGATGTGCTCGACGAACTGTTCTCCGTCCTCGTCCGCGACTTCTCGGCCTTCGCCGTCGAACTGCACGGCAAGGACTCCGCCACGGTGGACCAGCAGCGCTGGGCGCTCGGTGCCGTCCGGCGTCCCGTCGTCGACGAAGCGCGTTCGGGACGCGTCTGGGAGCGAGTGGAGGCACTGTCCGGGGCGTACGAGATGGCGCCGTGACAGTCCGCCCAGGGAGCTCGTCGACATGTGACGGGCAGGGCCCCCGGGAGCAGTGACGCGCGCACCGTGGCCCTCTGCGCGACCTGCCGCGCGGAGGGCCGCGGTGCGAACCATGGGCTCAACGGACGACAACCTCGGGCAGGGCCTGTTCGGCCCAGATCACCTTGCCCTGCGGGGTGTACCGGGTGCCCCAGCGCTCAGCCATCTGCGACACCAGGAACAGGCCCCGGCCTCCCTCGTCCGTCGTCGCGGCGTACCGCAGATGCGGTGACGTGCTGCTGCCGTCGGCCACCTCGCAGATCAGCGTGCGGTCGCGGATCAGCCGCACGTGGATCGGCCCGGCGCTGTAGCGGATGGCGTTGGTGATGAGCTCGCTCAGGATCAGCTCCATGGTGAAGCCGAACTCCGACAGGCCCCACGTTTCGAGCCTTCGGGACACAGCGTCGCGCATGCCCGAGACGGCGGCCGGGTCCGCCGGTACGTCCCAGTCGGCGATGCGGTCGCGCGGCAGTACCCGAGTACGGGCGACGAGCAGGGCGACGTCGTCCTTGGGACGAGCGGGGAGCAGGTTGTCCAGCACGTCCTGGCAGGTCTCCTCGGGCGGCCGGCCGGCGTGGCCCGTCAGTGTGTCGCGCAGAAGCTCCATTCCCACGTCCAGGTCGCGTCTGCGGTCCTCGATGAGTCCGTCGGTGTACAGGACGAGCTGGGTTCCCTCCGCGAGGCACAGCTCCGCGGTCCGGAAGGGCATGCCGCCGAGGCCCAGGGGCGGTCCGGCCGGCACGTCCGGGAAGGTGACGGTTCCGTCAGGCTGGACCAGCGCGGGCGCGAGGTGCCCCGCACGCGCGATGACGTAGTGGCGCGTCACGGGGTCGTAGATCCCGTACAGGCAGGTGGCGCCCACGACGCCCGCCGCGCTCTCCGCCGTCTCGTTCTGGTCGATGCGCCCGACCAGGTCGTCCAGATGGCTCAGCAGCTCGTCGGGTGGCAGATCGAGGGCGGAGAAGTTGTGCACCGCGGTCCGCAGCCGTCCCATCGTGGCGGCGGCGTGCAGGCCGTGGCCGACCACATCCCCGACGGCCAGTGCCACTCGGCTCCCCGGCAGCGGAATCACGTCGAACCAGTCTCCGCCCACGCCCGACTGGGCGGGGAGGTAGCGGTAGGCGATGTCGAGGGCGTTCTGCTCCGGCAGGGCCTGTGGCAGCAGGCTGCGCTGGAGGGTGACCGCCAGGGCGTGCTCGCGGGTGTAACGGCGGGCATTGTCGATGCTGATCGCGGCACGGGCCACCAGCTCCTCCGCCAGCGACAGATCTTCTTCGTCGAAGGGCTCATGCGGGTGCGCGCGCCAGAAATTGGCCATGCCCAGCACGACGCCACGGGCCTGGATGGGGGCGCTGATGAGGGAGTGGATGCCGTGGTCGATGATCGCCTTGGCACGCTCGGGGTCCTGCACGCGCCAGTCCGTGGCGGTCGGCAGATCGCTCACCAGCTGGGACCGGCCGCTGCCGTAGCCGAGCGCCTGGGGCGTGGCGGGAAGGTAGTCGAAAAGCCGGCCCTGTTCGGAGAGCGGATGGTCGTCCTGAATGCCGCACACGGCCGCGCGTCGCATGTCCGTCGCCGTGAGGGCCGGTTCCTCGCCGTGCAGGACGGCGTCGGCCAGGTCCACGGTGACGAAGTCCGCGAAGCGAGGAATCGGGACCTGCGCCAGCTCGTCGGCGGTGCGCAGCACGTCCAGGGTGGTACCGATGCGGAGTCCGGCGTCGTACAGCAGCCTGAGCCGCTCCCGTGCCACCTCCGCCCTGCCGGTCACCGCCTGCAGCTCGGTGGAGTCGCGCAGTGTCACCACCGTCCCCTCGGGGCCTCCTCCGAAGTCCGTGGGCCGTTGGTTGACCGCGAGCAGCCGCTCGCCCGCGAGGTGCACCTCGTCGGTGGCCTCGCGCCCGGAGGCGAGCAGCGCCTTCGTCTCGGGATCGAGGCCCGGCAGCTCCGAGACGTGCTGCCCCTCGACGTCGGGGGGCAGCTCCAGCAGGCGTCTGGCTTCGTCGTTCGCCAGCATCAGCTGCCCGTCGGCGGCCACGATCAGTACCCCTTCCCGAACGGAGTGGAGAACCGTGTCGTGGTGCTCGTACATCAGGGTCATCTCGTCCGGGGCCAGGCTGTGTGTCTGGCGTCGCAGCCGCTTGCCCACCAGCGCCGTCACACCGGTGGACAGCACGAGCGCTGCGGCTCCGGCGCCCAGGATGATCGGTAGTTGCCGGGCCACCTGACTTTCGACGTTCTCGACCTTCATCCCGGCCGAGACGAGGGCCACCACCTGGCTGTCGGCGTTCTCGACCGGGACCGTGGCCTGCACCTCGCGACCGAGCGGGCCGTCGACGCTCTCCACGTAGACCTTCCCCGCCAGCGGCGGCCCGATCTCGCCCACGAACCGCTGTCCGATGCGGTCCGGCAGGGGGTGCGTGTACCGGATGCCCTCGGTGTCCATGACCACGATGAAGTCGACGCCGGCGGCCCGGCGTGCCGCCTCGGTGAGCGGCTGGAGAGTCTTGCTCGGGTCCGGGGTCCGCAATGCCGCCAGGACGCCTGGTGAGTGCGCGTAGGTCTGTGCCACGGCCGTGGAGCGTCGCCTGGCCTCGGCGTTGTTGTCCCGCTCCGACTGCAGGATGAGAGCGAGGACGCCGCAGGCCACGAGCAGCACCACCAGAGCCACCTGGAAAATCAGCACCTGCCCGGCCACGCTCCGCGTGCCCTTGCTGAGGAGGCGCTTGACTGACAGGTGTCGAAAACGGGCGAAAGGATTCGCCATGCGACCTTTTTAGCATCGGTGATCCTGAGTGACCAGGGCTCGGCCGTCCCGTGCCCGGCTGGCCTCGGGCGTCCGGGCGGGATGCGCCGCATGGCTTCGGCTCCTCCGGAGGTGGCCGTCCGGCGCGCGTTTCCGGCGTGCGGCGCATGATCCTTCCGCGCCTGATATCCGATTAGGCCGATATGATGCATTTTGTGATCATGTCTGCACGGCTGTGGCGCCGTCGCCCCGCCTACAGCGGCCGATGGGAAGCTGCCCGGCTGTCACCCCTCATCCTGACCGCCCTCATCGCCGGCCTGGCGTTCTCCACGCCCAGGGAGATCGCCTTCAGCCGCCTTCTGCCCGTCGCGCCCGCCCTTGCCGCCGCGATGTGGCCCGTGCTCCCCACGATCCTGCTGGGGGCTTTCTGCCTGCTGCTCATGATCGTCCTCAGCTTCTTCCACACCGATCTGGGGACGCAGTACACGGCGGCCGCGATCGTCGCGGTCACCCTGGCGGCCGCATACGGGAGTCATGTCCGGCTTCAGCGTGAGGAAATGCTCTTCCAGATCCGGCTCGTCGCCGACGCGGCCCAGAAGGTGCTGCTGCGCCCGCTGCCACGCCGCATCGAGGGCGTCGAGATCGAGTCGCTGTACCTGGCGGCCCAGGAGCAGGCCCGGATCGGCGGCGACTTCTATGAGGCGATCGGTACACCGCACGGAGTCCGGCTGCTCATCGGCGACGTACGGGGCAAGGGCCTGTCCGCGGTGGGGGCGGCCTCGGCGGTGATCAGTTGCTTCCGAGAGGCCGCTTACGACGAGCCCGACCTGCAGGGCGTCATCCACCGCCTCGAGACCGCCGTCACGCGTCACAGCACCGTGTTCCCGACCCAGGACCAGCCCGAGCACTTCGCCACTGCTCTCCTCGCCGAGATCCCGCACGACGGCGGCTGCGTACGACTTCTCAACTGCGGGCATCCTCCGCCGCTGATCGCGCATCACGGAAAGGTCCGGGTCCTGGTCCCGACCATCGCCTCCCCGCCTCTCAACCTCGCAGCGCTCATCGGTGACCGTTACTGGGTCGACGTCGTCGCCTTCGCCCCGGGGGACCAGCTGCTGCTCTACACGGACGGCGTATCGGAGGCCCGGGACCACGCGGGCGAGTTCTTCCCGCTGCCGGACTGGATGCGGCGGCGGGGCCCGGAGCAGCCCCGTGAGCTGCTCGACCAGCTGCACCTGGCTCTGCTGCAGCACAGCGGCGGGAGGCTCGACGACGACATCGCGGCCCTCGCGCTGAGGTCCTCCGACGCGCGGGATCGGGGAACCGTCGGTATCGAGGGCTGAGTCTTCGTGTTCGTCCGCTCCCTCGGATTCCCGACCTCGTCAGGCCGGCCCGTGCTGCTTGGCGTACGCGTTCGCCACGTCCTCCGGGTCCTTCTCGTCCTTGTCCACCTGGCGGTTGAGCTCGGTGAGCTGGGCCGTGGTGAGGACGTTGCCGAGGCGGGCCAGGGCCTTGCGGACCGTGGAGTCGGCCTTGCGGTCGGCGATGAGCGGGACGACGTGCTGGCCGGGGATGAGGTTCTCGGGGTCCGTCAGCACCACCCAGTCGTTGGCCTGGATGTCGGTGTCCGTGGTGAAGAGGTTCGCCACGTCCACGTCGCCCTTCTTCAGGGCACCCTTGACCAGAGGGCCGGAGGAGTCGAGGGACTTGAACTCCTTGAACTCCACCCCGTAGACGTCCTTGAGGCCGACCACACCCACCTGGCGCTTCTTCACCTCCGGCGCCGCGCCGATGACCAGCCTGCGTTCTGCTTCCTCAGGTCGGCCAGGGAGGTCAGGCCGTACTTCTTCGCCGTCTCCCGCGTGACCGCGAAGGCGTCCGAGTCCTCCGCCATGCCGTACGGCAGCACCTGGAGGCCGGCGGGGAGCGCGACGGCGAGGGCGTTCTGCATCTCGCCCTCCTCGGTCTCCGTCGCCTTGGGGTCGAGGTAGTGCAGCAGGGCGCCCTGGTACTCGGGCAGGACGTCGATGTCACCGCCCTTGATCGCGGGGATGAGGATCTCGCGGGTGCCGAGGTTGGGGCGGACGTTCGTCTTCACGCCGGCTGCCGTGAGCACAGCGGCGTACAGGTACCCCAGCACCTGGTTCTCGGTGAAGTTGGCGGTGCCGATGGTGACTCCGCCCTTGCTGGAGCCGCCGCCGGAGGTCGTGCCCTGGTTGTCGAGGGAGGTGATGCCGCTCGCGCAGGCGGAGAGGGCGGGGACGGAGGCCGCTGCGAAGAGGCCGCCGAGGAGAGTGCGTCGGTTCATCGAGGGGTCCCTAGCCACGTAGACCGGGAGCATGGACAGTCCGCCGGCCAGGAAGACCAGGACGACCAGGCCGACGGTGGGGAGCGCGCGGCCGAACGACGCCAGGTTGATCGCGAGGAACGCGCCCTTGCCGGTGTGGCCGATCAGCAGGCCCAGCGGGAGGCCGATGGCGGCCGCGATGAGCGTGGCGAGGAGCGAGTACTGGAGGTGCTCGGCGAGGCAGTGGGTGATGCCGTCCGAGCCGGACCACTGGGCATCGCTGGTCAGCCAGCCGCCGAGGTTCTTGAAGAGTTCGTACATGTCAGGCTCGCCGCCTCCGCCACGGGGTCAGGACGTACTGGACGGCGACCAGGGCCGCGTCCGCGACCACGGCCAGGAGGATCGTGAGGACCACTCCCGCGATCACCGGCGTCGGGAAGTTGCGCTGGAAGCCGTCGGTGAACAGCTGGCCGAGGCCGCCGTCGCCGATGTAGGTCGCGACCGAGACGAGGGAGATCGACATGACCGTCGCGATGCGGACGCCCGCCATGATCACGGGGAGCGCGAGCGGGAACTCGACCGTCAGGAGCGTGCGCAGGGGGCGCGTGCCCATCGCCTTCGCCGCTTCCTTCGTCTTCGCGGGGACCGAGTCGAGACCCTCCACGGTGTTCCGGAGCAGCACGACCAGCGTGTAGATGGTCAGGCCGATGACGGTGGTGGTGCGGGTGAGGCCGCTGACCGGCAGCAGGAGCACGAAGATCGCGATCGACGGGATCGTGAACAGGACGTTCGAGATGCCGAGCAGGAAGCCGCGCAGGGGGCGGATCCGGTGGGCGACCACGGCCAGGGGGAGCGAGATCAGGACGCCGAAGAGGACGGCGGACAGGGCGGCCTGGAGGTGGGAGACCGTGAGGGTGGTGAGGTCGTCGGTGTGGTCGCCGATCCACGACCAGTCGATCGTCATGCGGCCACCCGGGCTTCCGTGTGGGCCTGCCCCGCGTGCTGGTGGATGTCGTCACGGGACGAGACGCCGGTGAGGACGCCGTCGGGGTCGACGCGGGCGATCAGGCCGGTGGGGGAGGCGATGGACTCGTTGAGGGCCGACAGCAGGGAGTCGTCGTCCCCCAGCGGTCGTACGGGGAGTTCGGTGTCGCCCGAGGCCCAGTGCAGGGGCTTGTTCGCCGCGTCGAGTACGAGGACCCAGGGGCCGCCCTCCGGGCCGGCCCCTGCGGGACGGCCGCCAGCGTCTTCAGCGAGAGCAGCTTCAGGCCGCGCTCGGCGCCGAGGAAGTCGGCCACGAAGTCGTCTGCGGGGCGGGCCAGGAGCTCGGTGGGTGCGGCGCACTGGACCAGATGGCCACCGGTACGGAAGATCGCGATCCGGTCGCCCAGCCGTACGGCCTCGTCGACGTCGTGGGTGACGAAGACGATGGTCTTGCTCAACTCCTTCTGGAGCCGCAGCAGTTCGTCCTGGGGCTGGGCGCGCACGACCGGGTCGACCGCGCCTGGGGGCACCTCCCACGCCCGTTCAGGGCAGTGGGGGAGGCTCGTCCATGAGGAGCACCGGCGGGTCGGCGGCGAGCGCGTACCGGCTGGTCGTCGGCTGCGAACTCGTCGCCGCCGTACGGGCGCTGCGCCAGCGCGAGATCTCGCCCGATCCGGACCTTCCCGTGGGCCGCGCGCTGGAGCTCGCCCTGTCGGTCCTCGACGAGGACCAGGCCGACCGGCCGCTCACGGACGACGTGACGGCGGCGGCCGCACTCCTCGACCGGTTCACGGACATCTGGAGGAGGGGCGAGTGAAGGTGCTCAGGAGAAGGGCCGTCCCAAGCCGGAGGAGACCGGAGCGGGCGCAGATGCTCTGACGCGCCATGTCGTCAACAATGGCGGAGAGGGCACCTCCGGAGAACGGCGGCACGGCATGGCCATCGTTTCGCGCGGATTCCGCGGCCGACCAGGCGATACGCACCACAGACTGCCTCCCGGGCAGTACGAGACCACCGACTTCCCGGTCCTGTCCGCCGGGCCCACGCCGAGGGTGGACCGTGACGCGTGGGAGTTCACCGTCCGCACCGAGACGGGCGCGCGGCGCAGCTGGAACTGGGCGCAGCTCATGGCGCTGCCCAGCCAGACGCCGACGGTGGACCTGCACTGCGTCACGAAGTGGTCGAAGTTCGCCACCGAGTGGCAGGGGGTCTCCTTGGATCTCCTTCTGGAGGACGTGGAGACCGCCGCCGAGTTCGCGCTCGTCCACTCCTACGGTGGCTACACGACCAACCTTCCGCTGGAGGACCTGCTCGACGGGCAGGCGTGGATCGCGTACCGCTACGACGGGGAGGACCTGGCGCCCCGGCACGGCGGCCCGGCCAGGCTGCTGGTCCCGCACCTGTACCTGTGGAAGTCCGCGAAGTGGGTGCGCGGGATCCAGTTGCTCCTCGAGGACGAACCGGGCTTCTGGGAGAGCGCCGGCTATCACGACTACGGGGACCCATGGCGCGAGCAGCGGTACCAGGGCGACTAGGCGACCGGCTGCGCTGGAAGGCGGCACGGCTGGCCGACCGGCGCCCCGAGTCCCCCGCCGCGCACACCCTGGTCTTCGACGTCCCCGGCTGGCCGGGCCATCTGGCGGGCCAGCACGTCGATGTGCGGCTCACCGCGGAGGACGGTTACAGCACACAGCGCAGCTACTCCCTGGCCTCGGCGCCGGACGGCGAGCGCATCGAGCTGACCGTGCAGCGCGTCGCCGACGGCGAGGTGTCCCCGTACCTCGCGGACGAACTCGCGGTCGGCGACCTGCTGGAACTGCGTGGGCCGGTCGGCGGCTGGTTCGTGTGGCGCGCCGAGCAGAAGGAACCCGTCCTGCTCGTGGCCGGCGGCTCCGGTCTGGTGCCGCTGATGGCGATGATCCGGGTCCGCCGCGCGGCCGGCAGTCGAACGCCCTTCCGGCTGGTGTATTCCGTGCGCACACCCGACGACCGGCTCTACGTGACCGACCTGAGCCGGGACGACCCCGGCCTCGACAGGACGTACTTCTACACCCGCTCGGCCCCGCCGCAGTGGCCGAGGCCCGCCGGGCGGCTCACCGCGGCGGACCTGTCTCGCGCCGGGTGGCCGCCGGATTTGGAACCCACCTGCTACGTCTGCGGCCCCACCGGCTTCGTCGAAACGGCCGCCGACCTGCTGGTAGCCCTGGGCCATGCCCCGGACCGTATCCGCACCGAACGTTTCGGCCCCAGTGGAGGCTGAGACGCCCCACAACAGTGGAGGATGAGATGCCCCACCACTCCGACCAGGACCCGGACACCGGCCAGTACGACTACGAGGACGGCAACGCCCTGGCCGGGCCCCTCTCCGAAATCCTCACGGTCGACCCGACCAGCGCTCTGGGCCGGTGCACCGGCTGTGGCAGCCACTGGCCTCTGGCGCACCTGCACGTCTACGCACAGGCCCCGGGATACGTCGGCCGCTGCCCCGGCTGCGAGCAGGTGATCCTTCGCCTCGTCCGCAGCCCCGACAAGGCCTGGCTCGACCTCCGCGGCACCGTCACCCTCACCTTGCCCCTCGGCACCTGACCGCTCGCAACGAGCGTGCGGACTCGCGCCATCGAGCACGCTGTCCCTATTCGCCCCGCCAGATGTTGTCGAAGGCCGCCTCGTCGATGGCTCGCCGTTGCCGCTCGGCCTCCAGATCCCTTACCGCGTTCTGGACGGCGGCGAGCACGGTCGCCACGGCCTCGTCGGCCACGCTCGGTGACGGTTCGGTCCGCTCGTCTCCGATCCCGGCGGCCGCCGCGAGGGCGGCGAGGACGGGCTCGTCCGACGCATAGCGGTGCGCCGCGTGGCGGCGTGCGGGCGAATCCACCAGCACGGTGTGAGGGGGCTGGAAGATCATCCAGCGGTGGTGGCGCCGCCGGCCGAGCTGCCCTTCTGCTTCAAGGGCGGCCAGATACGCCTCGGACAGGCCGCGGCCCCTGCGCCACAACCAGGTGTCGACCGAGTCGTACGGCGCTTGTCGCGCGAGCGACGACGCGGCCTCGTCCAGCATCCGATCAGCCATGGCGCGCCGGTCACTCGGCACGATGTGGTCACCGGCCAGTGTGACGGCTCGGGCGTCCAGGAGGTCGATCAGCTCGGCTCCCGCGAGCGCGAGAGACAGATCGCCTCGTTCCGGCGCGCGACTGGCCGCCAGGTCCATGGTCGTGATCAAAAGGTCCCGTGGCGTGGTCATGAACGGCTCCACCTCACCTCAGCCGGAGGCGAGCGACGCGGTGCGCCGGATGTACCTCGGCCCGCCGGCAGCACTCCCGTACGAGCCTACGGAGCGAGCACGCCGGCCGCACTCCAGGCGGCCGGCGTCGGTCAGTGCGGGCGCGGCACCCCGGCGCGCTGCTCGAACCTGACCTCGGCTTCGGGGGCGAGGCCGAGCTGCGGACCGGTGAGGCGTTCGGGTGCCGAGATCAGGATGTTGTAGTGGTTCGGGAAGTGGCAGGCGTCGAATCCCAGAACCGAACCCACCATGCTCCCGCCGGCCCAGACCTCGTCGCCCCGGTCGATGACGCCGGCGCAGCCGATCTCCACGAAGCCCAGGAATCCGACGCGGTCGATCCGCGTGCCGGCGGCGGTCTCCGTGTGGTCGGTGGTCACCAGCTCATGCACCTCCCCACGGCGGACACACCGGCTCGCGAACTCCTCCAGCGTCATCCCCCGGTCGTCCCGCCGGTGGGTGAGGACCTTCACCAGCTGTCCGTGCACGGCGCGCTTGGCGCCGTCCTCCCCGGGTGTCATGGGTGGCGTACCTCCTGTCCGGCATGGGGTCGGCCGAGGCGTTCGCACGCGTACGTGGCGGCCACCAGTTCCAGGGCGGCCAGGCCGTCGGGGCCGTTCGGACGGCGGCCGGACAGAACCTCGGTGAAGTCCCGTAGGACGCCCACGTATTCGTGCCAGAGGGACCCTTTGAACTCCGGATGTCCCGCCAGCATGTCGGCACGGTCGACGGTCCCGTCGGCGAGCCGTACCTCGACCGTCTTGCGCTCGCCGGGTCGGGACCAGTCGAGCACCACCCGGGCGGCCGCCCCGCCGGACAGTGCGGTCAACAACACCTGCGCCTGCCGGTCGACGCCCCGGGCGTCGCGGTGCACGGTGGCCTCGGTCACCCGTACGTCTCCGAGGAACAGGCGGACGAGATCGAACGCGTTGGGCCCGTTGTCGGCGACGCAGCCGCCCCCACAGCGCTCCGGGTCGAGATACCAGCGGTCCCGGCCGGCGTGTTCCTCGATCGTCTCCTCGTAGCGCACCGTCAGCGACACGACCGGCGCGCCGGAGGCGATGCGCCGGCGGAGCGCGTCGACCTCCCGGTTGTAGCGGCGGTGGAAGGAGGTGAACAGCACGGCGCCGCTCTGTCGGGAGAGCCGCGCGAGATGGTGGCCGTCGTGCGCGCGCGTGGCGAGCGGCTTCTCCACGCAGACCGCGCGTCCGGCCGCCAACGCGTCCCTGCACACCGGATGGTGCAGGTCGTTGGGCACGTTGACCACCACGGCGTCCAGGTCCGCGGCCCGCAGCAGCTCACGGTGGTCGCGGTAGCGCGGCACGTGCGCGGGTGCGGCGGCGAGCCGGTCCTCGTCGGGGTCGCACACCGCCACCAGCCGTGCGTACGCGGCGCTTTCGAGCGCGGCCAGGTAGAAGCGGGAGATGACACCGAGGCCGATGAGGCCGATGCGGGGAAGCGTCATGCCGGGCTCCCCGGCCCTGTGGGGCGGACGGGATCCGGGAAGCTCAGACCGCAGTCCCGGGCCAGGTCGAGCAGCTCCCGGTGCAGGGCCGGCTCCAGCGGTACGCCGTGAGCGCGCCGTTCCCTGGAGCGGGCTTCTTCCGGCCAGCCGGGATAGCGCACCGGTTCGTCCGCCCGGACCGGCGGACAGCCGAGGAGGGCACCGAACAAGCCCGCCGCGTCGGCGCGGAACTCCGCCTCGGGCCTGAGACGCCCGGGGGCGACGGCCAGCAGGAAGAAGCCGATGTCGTCGTCAGGGCCGGCCGGCTCCGTCGTCTCCTCCCGCGGGCCGGTGCCTGCTCCGGGGACGAGCGCGGACAGTACTTCGACCAGCAGGCCGAGACCGAAGCCCTTGTACGCGCCGGTGTCGGGGTCACCGCCGAGCCAGCGCAGGTGCGCCTGGCCGCGGTCGAAGGCGGCCGGGTCGGTCACCGGCGCGCCGTCGTCGTCCTGCAGCCAGCCCTCGGGCACGCTCTGCCCGGCGCGTGCGGCGGCCCGGATCCTGCCGGTGGGAGCCACCGTGGTGGCCATGTCCAGGACGAACGGCGGCCGGTCGCCGGCCGGGGCGGCCAGTGCGAGCGGATTCGTCCCCAGCATGGGAGCGCGTCCGCCGACCGGGCGGACGATCCGCTGCCGGCCGCAGTTGGCGGTGACCAGGCCCACCATGTGGTGCCGGACCGCGCGCAGGGCATGGTGGCCGGCGCAGCCGAAGTGGGTGGCTCCCCGCACCGAGACCATGCCGACCCCGTGCCGGCGGGCGCGGTCCACTGCCAGGTCCATCGCCTCGGCGGCGGCCCACAGCCCGAGCGCCCGGCGGGCGTCGAGGAGCACCGAGGCACCGCGGTCGGCGACGATGCGCGGCTCCGCACACGGGTCGCAGCGGCCCGAGTCGAGCAGCGGGAGGTAGAGCCGGGTGAGGTTGGTGATGCCGTGACTGGTGAAGCCCGTCAGGTCGCCGTGGCACAGTGCCTCGGCGGCGGTTCGCGCGCGGTCCTCGGGCAGTCCCCTGGCGCGCAGCACCTGCGTCACGAAGGCGAGGAGTTCCGGGTACGGCACCCGTGCGGCGATGTCGCCGACCGCGCCGGAGTCCTGCGGTGGGACGGCGCACGGACCGGAACGGGGGGCCGCGGCAGCCGCAGCGGTGGCGTCTGCGGAGGCCGTGGAGGCCGTGGAGATGGTGGAAACCGTCGAGGTCATCGAGGAGAGATCCCGTCCGCGGCCGCGCCGGGCACGGCAGCTGAGTGAGCGTGAGAGGGTTCGCCGGCACTGCCGCCGGGCGGCCCGTGGCGGACCCGGGCGACGAGAATGCGGGCGATCTCGTCGGCGTACCGGTCCAGGTCGTCCAGGTCGACGTACTCGTCGGCGGCGTGCGCGTGGTTGGCGTCCAGGTCGCCGGGACCGAAGACCGCCGTGTAGGCGTCGGGTACGTCCGCCATCCAGATCGCGTCGCAGGTGAAGGCCGGCACTTCGTCGGGCCAGCGCACCAGGCCCGCATGACGTTCCAGCAGTTCCTCGGCCCACGGCGCGCGGCCTCGGCCGTCCAGCGCGGGCAGGCCGCGCTTGCACCACTGCAGGGACGTGATCCGTGCCGCGTCGGCGGCCGTCCTGGCCAGGTCGGGGATGCCGGCGGCCCCGGCGGCGAAGTCGGCGAGTGCCTCGCGCAGGGTCTGCTCCAGCGCGGCCTCGGCGGCGCGGCCGGCCGGCTGTGACCCGTAGGAGATGTTGAGCAGCAGCCGGCCGGTGCCGTAGACCCGGTTGTGCCGTTCGCCGGTGTGCAGTCCGGCCACGCACACCCTGCCGTCCGCTGTCCGCGGTGGCAGGGTTCGGGCCAGGTAGTGGCTGATGTGCCCGAGCAGCACGGTCGCGTTGTGACCGGCTTCGGGGCGGTCGTCCACGGCGTCCTCGCCGTCGACGCGGACCAAGGCCGTCATGGATGCCGTCGAACGGGGCAGGAAGCGGTGTCCGGTGGGTTCGCAGAACAGGTTCAGCCCGCCGGTGAACCCGTCCTCCACCAGCGGCCTGGTGCCGAACGTGCCCATGGCACCGCCTTCTTCCCCGGCGACTGCCTGGACGAGCACACCGATCCGGCTGCCCAGGGCCGGTTCGGCGGCGCGGGCGGCCCGGATGCCGGCGAGCAGGGCGACGGCGGGGCCCTTGGCGTCGACCGCTCCCCGGCCGGTGAAGCGCCGGCCGTCGAAGCGGGCGGGCCACCAGCCGGCCACCGTGTCCAGGTGGACGTTGAACATCACCGTGTCCCGTCGCGGGAGTTCGGGCCCGAGGCGCAGCACCAGACTGGGCTGCCGGGCCAGGAACGTCCCGTCCCGCGCCGCCGCCTCCCGGACCGTGAGCGGTACGTCGTCCCGGTGCAGCGCCGCCGGACCGGGCGGGGCGTGGCGCAGCACCCTCAGACCGATCGCCGCGGCAGCTTCCGCATAGGCCCGTCCGGCTTCCCAGAGGCGCACGGCGGGACCGTCGGGGCCGGTCTCCAGCGGCCCGGCCGTCGGCGTGGCGAGCAGACCGAGCAGCAGGTCGTGATCGGCCGGCGTCAACCGGGCGGGATACGGCAGAGCCGTGGAAAGCGGCAGGGCCGGGGAGCCGGGCCGGGCCGGAACGTCAGCCATGCCGCTCTCCGCCCACGGGAGTCCGGGCGGGCCGGGTTTCCTGCCGAACGAGCCGTTCCAGGCACCTCCCGTAGCGGACGAACGCCGCAACACCGTCGGCTGCGGTGGCGTCCCGGCCCTGGTGCGGTCGCAGATGAGTGTGGGGTTCGATGGACCAGGCGCCGGTGTAACCATGGTCGACGAGGGCGTCGAGGCAGGAGCGCACGCGGGACTCGCCCTCGCCCGGCAGTGTGTAGGTGACCTGGCCGTCCGGCCCGGTCCGGGCGTCCTTGACGTGTACGTGGGCGACGTGGTCGATGATCTCGTCCAGCAGCGCGCGGGCGTCGTAGCCGTGCGGCACTCCGTTGCCCATGTCGAACAGCAGCCGCAGCGCGGGACCGCCGGCGCGGTCGAGGAGTTCCCGCATCCGGTCGGCCCGGGTGCCGGCCCAGCCGCTGCAGTTCTCGTGCAGCAGCACCAGCCCCTCCTGCTCGGCCTGCCGGACGAGCCGGGTCATCCGCTCCAGCGCCCGCCTGCCCCACTCCTCGTCGTCCAGGCCGGCGTTGGGGTAGGACATGACCCGGACGAAGCGGGTGCCCAGGGCGGCGCAGCGCGGGGCCAGCCGGCGCAGCTCGCGCACATCGTCCTCGAAGTGCCCGGTGATCGGGCGGCTCCAGTTGGCGATCCGGGAATCGACGCAGACGACGTCGAGGCCGGCTGCCGCGACCCGGTGGGCCAGGGTGGCGAAGGCCCGGTCGTCGAGGTCGGCGACCGCGAGGCCGTCGACGGTGCGCAGCTCGATCGCCCCCCAGCCGAGTCGGCGCAGCGCCTCCAGTTGCCCCGTGAGATCCGCCGCGGCCTCGTCCCCGATGCCCGCGAACCGGATACCTGGGGCCGCCCGTCCGCTCGGGGCGTCCTCGGTCACTGTGCACCGGGACTCCCGGGGATCCGCTCCGGGAAGGTCAACGGCCATGCGAGAGGGCCTCCTTGCGGGGGTGCGCGGCGCCCGCGGGAGCCGTGTCCGTGACGGGAGCCGTGTCGGTGGCGGGAGCCGTCTCGGTGAGGGGTGCCGTGTCGGTGGCGGGAGACGTGCCGCCCGCGGGTGACGTGCCGCCGTCGGGTGGCGTGCCGCCGTCGGGACACCGGGCCGCCAGCCGTTTCGCCTCCGCCAGCAGCTCGACCGCCCGCACGTGCAGGCCGAGGTCGCCGCCACCGGCTCCGTCGCCGCCCTCGGCGTAGCGGCGATAGGCATCGGTCAGACATGCCATGAGTGAGTCGTCATGGAGGACCTCACGGGTGGTGCGGCCGCCACCGGTGATCTCCAACTGGGCGAAGTCGTCGTCCTGGCCGACCGCGTAGTGCCCGACGACGCTTCCGTCCGCCATGCCGAGGACGATCCGCCGCTGGCGTACCGGTGCGGACAGGTCGGACAGCACCTCGCTGCGGATCCCGCCCGTGTGCAGCAGTTCGAGGTGCGCACCGCCCATGTCCGGCACTGTCGTCGTGCCCACCCGCAGATCGGCGCAGCGCGCGCCGCGCACCTGCGCGTCACCCAGCAGGCGCAGGAGGAGACCCACCGCGTGCGGCGCCTCCACGTCGAAGGCGGAGGTGTGACTGCTGGTACTCAGGGAGCGCCGGAACCGGGGCTTGTGCTGGGTGACGGACACGGAACGCACAGCGCCGGGCCCCCGATCGCCCACCAGCTGGACCAGACGCCGGGTCAGCGTGCTGTGCAGCCAGGGCGCCACCACGGACAGGTGCAGCCGCTGTTCCCGCGCGAGCCGCAGGACGCGCCGCAGTGCGGCCAGGTCACCGGCCAGCGGCTTCTCCATGAGGATCCGCGAGAACCCGAGCTCCGCCACCTCGCGGAGCACCTCGGCGCGCACGGCGGGCGGAGTGCACAGATGGACGACGGTTCGTGCCGGGTCGAGAAGGTCGCGCGCCCGGCGCAGCGATGCGGCGATCAGCAGATCCGGCCGCTCGGTGCGGACGGTGTTGCCGGGATCCACTCCCACGATCGGATGGTCGGCGAAGGTACCGAGGGCTTGGGACCGGGCCCGCGACAGCACCGGCACATGCAATCCCAGGCCCGAGCGGCCCAGACCGACGATCAACGTGTACAGCAAGGATCGACCCCTTTTTTCGCGCAGCCTTTTCGAACGTCGCGTACCGGTATGATTTACAGGCTGGTAAATGGCATCGAAATTCTTTTGCATACCCATACCGTCCACCCCTGAAACGCGTACGGCAGTTCTCATGGAAAGCGTGAGGAATTGCTGTCGCAGCGGCCTCGGCGCATCGTATCCGAAGGTCGCCTGCCGTGTGCGGGGACGGTATTTTTTCGTCCCGTGGCAGGATGGCTGAAATGTACGGCGAAGTCGGCTGTCGCGCCCGGCCGGACCGGCCGATGCGGCTCAGGTCGGCGATTCCGGCTTGCGGGCCGAACCTCTGGACGAAAACAATCGGCCGTGACGCGGTGATCGACGAGCGGAAAAATGGTTCCTGCTCTCTTCCGCGGTGCTGCTCTCCATTGACAGGCCTGTAAGGCCACTAGTACTCATGTACCTTGCAGATTCACGCTCCCAGGAATCGGGAAAGTCATTTTTACGGCTTCCCCGGTATCGGGTGCGAGGCAGCCGGATTTCTCCGCAGCTTTTCGACGACGAGGAGTCAGATGTCCAACAAGACTGCCCAGGCCGAGCGTCTCAAGCAGCGCTTCGCGCTGTACGACACCGACAACGACGGGCGCATCCAGCGCGGCGACCTGGAAGCGGAGGCCCGGCGTATCGTCGAGGCCTTCGGTGAGAAGGAGAACTCCCCCAAGGCGCGGGCGCTGCTGGACGCGTACCCGAAGATGTGGGACTACATGATGGAACAGGCCGGCCTCGACGCCGGTCAGGCCCTGACGGTCGACGAGTTCGTCCGGGTCGCCGACGACCAGATGCTGAGTCAGGGTCAGATCGGCTTCAGCACCGTGCTCCGGCCCAGCATCCGCGCGATGGTCGACCTGTGCGACGTCGACGGCGACGGGGAGGTCGATCCGCAGGAGTTCCGGAAGTGGCTCGGGGCCATCGGCGGTGACCGGATCGACGCGGACGAGGCGTTCCGCCAGGTGGACACCGACAACAGCGGGCGCCTGTCCGTCGACGAACTCGTAGCCGCCGTGGGCAAGTACCACGCGGGCGAGCTCGACGCCCCGCTCTTGGGTGTCTGACGCGCGGACCCACGGCAGGGGCCCCGGACGGGAATCGCTCGGAGCGGGACCCCGTCCGCGGACATCCATGACCCGCGCGGGCGCCGGAAACGGACTCGTGGCCGCCGAGACCTGTGGCACCGGCCGACGGGCCGTGTCCGCGGGGCCGGCGCCGGACACCGGGCGCCTCCTGGTGCGCGCCGCGCTGGTGCTGCTGTGTCTGGGGCAGGGGGTGCCCGGCGTCTGGGCTCTGTTCGCGCCCCGCTTGTTCCACGACGCGTTTCCCCTCCCTGTTTTCGCGTGGGTGACCAAATTCCCCCCGTACAACGAACACCTCGTGCGTGACGTAGGTGCCCTTTCGCTCGGACTGACCACGGTCCTGCTGTGGGCCGCTGTGCGTACCGAGCGGTCTCTGGTGCTGGCGGCGTCCTTCGGCAGCCTCGCCTTCACGGTTCCGCACCTGGTGTACCACGGGGCACATCTCGCGCGATTCCAGACCGTGGACGTGGTGGGGCAACTCATCTCTCAAATCGCCCCGGTCGCTTTGGCGGCGATGGTCATTGTGCTGAGTCGGCGACGTAATGGTGCGGGCGCATAAAATGCCCCTCCTTTTTCCTCTCACTCGTAAGAGTGGGTTGGAGAAGCCGGTTCAGGAAAAGCATCTGAAGCGCAGGTCCGCGCAAGCCCTGAAAGCAAAAGGAAAGGATGAAGCGTGAGCACTTCCGTACAGGAGCAGCGACTGCGTCGCCGTTTCGACATGTGGGACAAGAACGGCGACGGCACCATCGACCGCAGTGACTGGGAGGGCGAGGCCAAACGCATTCTGCTCTCGTTCGGGGAAAACGAGACCTCCCCGAAGGGGCGAGCTCTCACCGACGCCTACCTCGGCATGTGGGACCACATCGCGGGGGAGGCCGGAGTCGGCCGCGACGGCGCACTGGACTTCGCCCGGTTCCAGGCCGTCGCGGCGGCGGAGGTGCTCGACCGCGGACAGGACGGCTTCGACCAGGTGCTGCGCCCGACGATCAGCGCGATCGCCGACCTGTGCGACACCGACGGTGACGGTCAGGTCAGCCCTCAGGAATTCCAGCGCTGGATCGTGGCCATCGGCAGCAACGAGTCCACGGCGGGCACGGCGTTCAAGCTGATCGACACCGACGGCGACGGCCACCTGTCCGTCGACGAGCTGATCGCGGCCGTACACCGCTACCACTCCGGCGAGCTGGAGTTCTCCCTGCTCTGACCCGCCCGGAACCACCGGTACCCGCGTCCGGCGCTCCCCGGCCCACGAGGAGCGCCGGCGTCACCCCGTCCGGGCAGCCCGATCCGCCCCGGTGTCACGAAAGGAACCATGTCCAGCGCATCCCCCGGACCGAGGAACGGCACGCGCGGCCCGGCGACCGGCGCCGCGGACGCCCCCTCGGTACAGGTGCCCTTCTTCACCCAGGCCCGGACCTTCGAAGCGCTCTGGCCGGACATCCGCACCCGGCTCGCCGAAGTCTTCGACAACGGCAAGTTCTCGCACGGCCGGCAGGTCGGCCGGTTCGAGGAGACACTGGCCGGGTGGACCGGCGCACGCTACGTGGTCGGCGTGAACAGCGGCACCGACGCCCTGGTGCTGTTGCTGCGCGCCTGCGGCCTGCAACCGGGTGACGAGGTCATCGTCCCCGCCTTCACCTTCGTGGCCTCGGCCTCCTCCGTCGTGCTGGCAGGCGGCCGCCCCGTCTTCGCCGACATCGACCCCGTCACCTACACGATCGACCCCAAGTCCGCGGCCGACTCGGTCACTCCACGCACCCGCATGATCATGCCCGTCCACCTGTTCTGTCAGATGGCCGACATGGACGCGGTGCTCGACGTCGCGCGCCGGCACCGGCTGACCGTGGTGGAGGACAGCGCCGAGGCCATCGGCATGCGGTGGAACGGCGTCCACGCCGGGCTGCTGGGGGCCGGTGGTGTGCTGTCGTTCTTCCCCACCAAGACGCTCGGAGCCATCGGCGACGCCGGGGCGATCCTCACCGACGACCGCCGGCTCGCCGAAACCGCGGCGGCGTTGCGCCACCACGGGCGCTACGGCCGGACACTGGCCCACTTCCCGGGCATCAGCAACGAGACCACCGTCACCGGCGTCAACAGCAAGATGGACGACATCCAGGCGGCCGTTCTCCTCGCCAAACTGACCCGGTTGGACGAGGACATCGCGCGCAGGGCCCGGCTCGCCGCCGCCTACACCGAAAGGCTGGCCGACACGCCCGGCGTCCTCCGGCTCCCCACCCTGATGCCCCGCATGGCGCGGACCGACCCCGTCTTCTACGTCTACCTCATCGAGGCCGAGCGGCGTGACGAACTGGCCGGCCACCTGGCCGGGCACGGCGTGGGGACCGAGACGTACTACCCGGCCCCGCTGCACCTCCAGGAGTGCTTCGCCCCTCTCGGCTACCGGCGCGGAGATTTCCCGCACGCCGAGGCGGCCTGCGAGCGCACCCTCGCCCTCCCGCTGTACCCCGACATGAGCGTCGACGACGTCGACACGGTGTGCTCGCTCGTCCGCCGCTTCATGACGAGGAGGCCGGCGTGACGATTCCCTTCTTCGCCCCGGACCTCTTCGAGGACGACCGGCAGCTGCTCATGGACCTCGTCCACGGCATCGGCACCGCACCGCAGCAGCGGTTCCTGCTCGGCGAGCACACCGCCCGCTTCGAGGAGGCCCTGCGCGACTCGCTCGGCGCCGCCGACGTCGTGGCCTGTTCCAGCGGCACCTCCGCGCTGACCCTCGTCCTGCACGCCATGGGCATCGGCCCCGGCGACGAGGTGGTCGTACCGGCCTACGGGTGTGCTCCGCTGGCCAACACCGTGGCCGGGCTGGGGGCGACGCCGGTCTTCGCGGACGTCGACCCGCGGACGATGGTGGCCGACCCCGATGAGGTGGAGCGGGCGATCACCGACCGGACCAGGGCGATCATGCCGGCGCACATGTTCTCGGTGATGGCCGACATGCCCCGGATGAGGGAGATCGCCCGGCGCCACGGCGTGCGCCTGGTCGAGGACTCGGCGGTCGCCCAGGGCGGTGTCCTCGACGGCCGTCCGGCCGGGACCTGGGGGGAGGCTGGAGTGTTCTCCTTCGTCCAGGTCAAGACCTTCGGAACGGCCGGCGAGGGCGGCGCCGTCGTCACCATGGACCCCGAACTCGCGGGCGTGGTCAGGTCGTTGCGCAACCACGGGCAGAGTGAGCGCTTCGTCTACCCGCGCACCGGCTACAACAGCCGGTTCGACGAAGTGCTCGCCGCCTTCCAGCTCCACCGGCTCCCCGCCTTCCCCGGACTGCTGGAACGCCGGGCCCGCATCGCCGACTACTACACCGACCGCTTCACGCCGCTCACCGAACACGGTGTGCTGCCCCCGCCGCCGGGCCGCAACGGCCGCTGTTTCTACGTGTATTCGCTGCTCGTCGAGGAGCGGGACGAACTGGGCCGGTACCTGGCCGAGCGGGGAGTCGAGAGCCACGTCTACTACCCCCTCCCGCTGCCGTACCAGGCCGCGTTCACCCGGTTCGCGGCCGCCGGCCGGAGCTGGCCGCACGCGGAGAGCGCCAGCCGGCGCCAACTGGCCATCCCGGTCCACCCGCGCCTCAGCGACGCCCAGGTGGAGCACATCGCGGACACTGTCTGCGCGTTCGCCGGGCAGAGCGGCAGTCGCTGACCGAACCCACCCGAAGGAGCGGAGCAGATGACGACCCGCACCGAGGCCGGACCGTTCCCGTCCGGCACGGCACGTCCCGAGAGCAAGCTGCGCAGCTATGCCCGGCTGGGCAAACTCGACGTCTACGACTACTACCCGAGCGTCGCCGTGGCGCTGTCCGCGGTCCTGCTGCCCGTCTCCGCTCTGCGGCCCGCGACGATCGTGACGCTCACCCTGTTCCTCGCCGGCGCGGTCTGCGTCATCGTGGCGATGGTCGCCCTCGACGACGTGACCGGTTATCGCGACGGCAGCGACGCCGCGAACTACGGACCGGACGACCCCCTGCGCAACAAGCTGCGCAAGCCACTCGTGGCGGGGACCCTGACCCTGCGCGAAGCGCTCGGTTTCGGGTACGCCACCGCCGCCGCCGGCGCCGCCCTGTGGGCCGCCGCGGTGGCGACCGCCCCGCACCGGCCCCTGTGGGCCGTGGTGCTGATCGCGGTGCTGTTCGTGGTCTCCGTCCAGTACTCCTACGGGCTGAAGATCAGCTACCACGGCTTCCAGGAGATCTTCCTCGCCGGGCTGGGCGGGGGCCTGGTGCTCGGCGCGTACGGGCTCGCGGCCGGCCACTTCTCCGGGTTCGTCCTGGTGCAAGGGGTGCTCTTCGGCTGTGGACCGCTGCTCTTCGGCGTGTACTCCAACACCAACGACATCCCCGGGGACCGGACGGTCGGGCGTCGCACCGTGGCGTGCCTGGTGTCACCGAAGGGCAACGCCGTCTTCATCGGGTCGCTCTCCGCGGCGGAGTTCCTGACCGGCGCCGTCGCCTCCGCCGTCGGGATCGCCCCGTGGTGGTTCGTGATCCTGATGCTGCCCGTCACCGCGCTGCGCGTGCGGCAGTACCACACCGGCTTCCGCCAGGGGGACATCATGCGCGCCCGCAAGCTCGGTTTCCCCGCGCACCGGGTCAGCACCGTGCTGCTGATCACGGCGAACCTGATCGTCGGCGCGGGGGCCACCGGATGAGCCCTGATGTCGACGTGGCCGTGGTCGGCGCGGGCATGGCCGGCCTGACCACCGCGCACGAACTGCGGCGCGCGGGCCTCGACGTGCGGGTCTACGAACAGCACGAGCACGTCGGTGGCAGGATGCGCAGCTTCCGGCACGCCGGATACACCATCGACGAGGGCGCCGAACAGATCTCGGAGCAGGGCTACCGCGCGACCTGGGAGCTGCTCGCGCGGCTGGGCGTGCCGAACAGCGACGTGCCGCGCATCGGCAGGTCGGTCGCGGTGTGGCGCGGCGGACGCGCCCACCCCGGCGTGGCCGACCCCGCCGCGGTGTTCACCGGCGTGGGGCTCTCCCCCCGTGCCCGGTTCGACCTCGCCCGGCTGCTGGCCTGGACGGGGGCGCACCGCCGGAGGTTCGACGCCGACCACCCCGAACGGACCCCGGCAGGGGCCCTGACGGTCAGGGAGTTCGCCCGCCGGTACCACAGGGACGTGCACGACTACCTGCTGCAGCCGGTCGCCGGAAGCTTCTTCGGCTGGGACACGGCGCGCTCCGCCGTCGCGCCGATGCTCAGCCTGCTCCAGGAGGTGGGCCCCGCCGCGGGCTGGCGGACGTACCGCGACGGCATGGACCTGCTCGCCCGGCGGCTGGCCGAGGGGCTCGACGTGGTCACCGGCGCGCAGGTGCACGAGGTCGTCACGGAGGAAGGCCGCGCGCGGCTGCGCGTCGGGGACGACAGCGTCACGGCGCGCTCGGTGGTCCTGTGCGTGCCCGCCCCGGTCGCGGCGCGTCTGCATGTCAACGCCCCCGCCGACGAAATGCCGTTCCTGTCGGCCTGCACCTTCACTCCCACGCTCAAGGTCAGCTGTCTGCTGGACCGGCCGCTCGCACCCCCGTCCCGCACGCCGCTGTACGTCCTGCTGACACCGGACGCGGAGGACGACGTACTCTCCGCGATCATCGTGGACCACGCCAAGCATCCCGACCGGGCGCCCGCCGGCAAGGGACTGCTGACCCTGATGGCCGACGCCCGCTCCATCCCCGACCTGCTGACCGCCCCGGAGCGGCAGACGACCGACCGGCTCGTGCGGGCGGCGACCCGGTACGTCCCCGGTCTACAGGCCGCCGCCGGCCGCCGTTTCGTGCACGCGTTCCCCCACGGCCTGCCCGAGGTGACTCCCGACGCCCTGCGCGGACGAGGACGGTTCATGGCGCGTCCCGCACGGCCGGTCGAGTACGCCGGTGACTGGGTGATGCTGCGGCCGGCCAGCGAAGGCGCCGTACGCGCGGGCGCCCTCGCGGCCTCGCGCGTCCTCAGCCGGCTGCGGCCACCGAGGGCCCTCGGACGGACACGCCCCGCCACCCGCCCCACCGAGGAGAACGTCTCGTGAAACCCCACGACATGGGCGTCCTGTTCGACGAGTGCGCCGAACAGCAGCTCGGTACGCGCGTCCACCTGGACCGGCCGTTCGACATCGACGCGGAGGCCCGCACCCACCACACGCTGCCCCAACTGGCCACGCTCGTACGGGAGGCCGCCGGCTGGCTGGCCGCCGCCGGTGCCGGCCCCGGTGACCGGGTGGCGATCGTCAAGGACAACCACTGGGACTACGACCTGCTGGCCTGCGCCGCCGTGCGCGTCGGCGCCGTCCCCGCGCAGCTGTCCGCGCACCTGTCCGGAAAGACGTTGGGAACACTGCTGACCCGGCTCGCCCCCGCTCTGCTCGTCACGACGGCACAGGTGCTGCGACGCGGCCGGGAGGACGGCACCGACCTGGCCTCGGCGGCACGGGCCACCCTGGTGCTGGACGGCGCCGTGCCGGGGGCGCTCGGCATGGACGACGTACGGGGACACACCGCTCCCGGGCCCCGCCGCCGGCACGACGACGAGCCCCTGGTGATCCACCACACGTCGGGCACCACCGGCGTGCCCAAGCTGGTCGTGCACTCCACCCGGACGATCGTCGGGAAACTGGCGCGGTTCGAGAGCGTGCGGTTGCCCCGGATCGGCCTGCGACGCGACGACGTCCTCGCCAACGCGAGCGCGTTCGCCCACGGCAGGACGTTCTGCTGGACCGCGAGCGCCCTGTGCATGGGCCCCTCCGCGATCTCGATCGTCACCACGCAGGACCCGAACCTCGCCGACCCCCTGCTGCGCGCCCATCCGCCGACCGTCCTGGAGGCACTGCCCGCCTCGTTCGTGCGCCTCCTGCCGCTGACCGAAGGACTGGACAACCCGTTCCGGCGCGTCCGCATGGTCATCAGCACGTACGACGCCGTGCATCCGCCCACCGTCCGTGCCTATCTCCGGGCGAGCCGGCACCGCAGTCCCGTGTGGATGGAGGGGTGGGGGCAGACCGAGACGGGTCCGCTGACCTTCCGCTTCCACACCCGGCGCTCCGTCCGCCGGGCGTCGGACGGGGCCGGAACCCGGAACCTCGGACGCCCGGTGCCCGTCAAGACACGGCTGCGGGTGGTCGATCCCGACACCCGCCGGCCCCTGCCGAGGGGACAGGCGGGCCTGGTCCTCGCCAGGACCGCCGCCTGCGCCCTGGGCTACGTCGGCGAGGAGGACCGCTGGTCGGCCAAGTACCACGGCGGCTGGTGGAACACCGGCGACATCGGCGCCCGCAACCGCGACGGCAGCATCGAGCTGCTCGACCGCGAGGTGGACCGCGCGGCGCAGCTCAGCTGCCTGCGGACCGAGGACCTCCTGGAGGACCGGCTGCCGCAGGCCCTGGAGTGCGTCGTCCTCGCCGAGCCGGGCCGGGACCCGCTGCCCGTCGTGGTCACCGTCGACGGCGAGGTGGACCGCGCCCGCTGGAAGGAGGCGGTGCATGACCTGCCGCCGCTGCGCGAACCGGTCGCGCTCACCTGGGACGAGGTACCGCGTACCGGCACCGGCAAGGTGCGGCGCAGGGAACTGCTGCACCGCCTCACCGGACGGGCCGACACCTACGGCTCCGGCCGGTGGACCTGAGACGGCCGGTGGACCTGAGACGGCCGACGGGCCTGAGAAGAACGTGGACTTGAGACGGACGACGGGAGACGCCATGCACAACAGCCTGGGCCGGGACCCGGGGTACGTCTTCGACAACGACAGCGCGCACAGCGACGAGCTGCACCGCTGTCTCACCGACGCGTACGACGCGATGACCTTCGACAGGCTCGCCGAGACCGGAGTCACCACCGGCTGGCGGTGCCTGGACATCGGCTCCGGAAGCGGCAGCGTGGCCCGGTGGCTCGCCGGACGCGTCGCTCCCACCGGCGAGGTCGTGGCCACCGACATCAAACCCCAGCACATCCCGGACGGGCCGTGCCTGACCGCGGTCGAGCACGACGTGGTGACCGATCCGCTGCCCGAGGCCGCCTTCGACCTCGTCGTCGCCCGCCTCGTCCTGCAGCACCTGCCCGAACGGCTCGCCGTCCTCGCCAAACTGGTACGCGCCCTCAAACCCGGAGGGTGGCTGCACATCGAGGAGTTCGACGCCTCCTACGAACCGCCCCTGCTCACCCCGGACGAGGAATCCGCGCGGCTCTACACGGCCTTCCTCGACGCCAAGTGCGCTGTCATGCGGGCCGGCGGGGGAGACCCCCACTGGGCCCGGAACGCGCCGGCCGCCATGCGCGCCGCGGGGCTCGTCGACATCGACCCGCGACCCCGCATCGAGCTGCGCACCGCGGGGTCGCCGGGCCTGCGCATGCAGCTCAACCACACGTACCACCTGCGGGACGGACTCCTGGCCGCGGGCATGACCGAGGCACAACTGGCCGACGTACGGGCGCTGATGCGGGACCCGTCGTTCTGCGCCGCGTCCAGCGTCGTCTACTCGGTACACGGGCGCCGCCCGCAGGCGGATGAGGCGCACGACGGCCTGCGGCCACGCCCGGAGGACGCCCGATGACGCTCTGCGTGCCGCACGCCGGAGACCCGGCCACGGCCCCGGCCACGGCACCGGTGGCCACCGGGGTCGCGGCGCGCCTCCTCGGCGTGGTGGGCGACCCCGCCACCGCCACCGTCCGCTGGGACATCGACTGGCAGGGCCCGCTCCGCGTCCCGCTGGCCGACGAGCACGCCGTGCAGGCGGCCTGCGGGATCATGCACGTGCACGGCCGGGCGGCCGGACGCCCGGCTCCGCTCGCCGTCGACTACGCCTCCACGGTGGCGGGCGTCCTCGCGGCCCAGGGAGTCTGCGCGGCACTCCTCGCGCGGGCCGGCGGTGCCGACGTGACGCGGGTCCGGACGTCGGTCGGTCAGGCCGCGCTGCTGGCCCTCGCCCAGTACCTCGCGGCGGCGACGGCCGACGGCGACGACCCGGAGGGCGGCCTGCCGTCGCGGGCCGACGCGGGGGAGGAACTCGTGCCCGCCGCCTGCCCGTTCGTCTCCGCCGACGGCGTGCGCTTCGAAGTCGAAGCCCTCGACGCCGAGCGATGGCTGCGCTTCTGGCAGTTGCTCGGCGCGGACCGTGCCGACACCGGCCGCGGATGGCGGTCGTTCCAGCAGCGGTTCGCCACCGCCACCTGCTCGCTGCCTCCCGTGCTGCCCGCGACCGCACGGCGTGCGCCGTTCACGGCGATCCGGTCGGCGGCGGACCGGTCGGGCGCCGCCGTGCTGCCCGTACGGCAAGACCCCCTCGCGCCCGCGGTGACGCCGCCATGGACGCTCACAGCGTTTCCGGAGACGGGCGGCGCCACGATCGGCAGAGCCGGTACGGCCGCGGCGCCTCTGGAGGGGCTGCGGGTCGTCGAGTCGGCGCGACGCGTCCAGGGTCCCCTGGCCGGCCACGTCCTGCGGCTCCTGGGCGCCGACGTCGTACGGATCGAACCGCCCGGCGGTGACCCGATGCGCGGCATCCCCCCGATGGCGGGCACGACATCGGCCCGCTTCAGAGCCCTCAACGCGGGAAAAGCCGTCACGGAGATCGACTTCACCACGGACGCCGGACGGCGAACCGTCCGTGAACTCGTGTCCGAGGCCGACGTCTTCCTGCACAACTGGGCACCGGGCAAGGCGGCCCGGCTCGGACTGGACGCCGGTGACCTCCGGCCGGCGCGGCCCGGGCTGGTGTACGCGTGGGCATCGGGCTGGGGCGACGCGCTGGGACCGGAACCACCCGTGGGGACGGACTACCTGGTCCAGGCGCACAGCGGCCTCGCCGCCGCCGTGCGGCCCGCGGACGAGCCGCCCGCGCCCTCCCTGATGACGCTCACCGACGTCCTCGGCGGGCTGGTCTGCGCGCAGGGCGTCCTGGCGGCACTCGTGGCGCGGCTTCGTACCGGCAGAGGCGGCCGTGTGGACTCCTCCCTGCACTCCGCCGCCGCCCTCGTTCCCCGAGGGCCGCGACGGCCCGCGGCGACCGGCCGCCCGCTGCGCACGCGGGACGGCTACATCGCGCTGGGACCCCTGGCCCGCGAGCGACCGGAGCTCCTCACGCGGGCGCTCGGCCTCGGCACCTCGGCGAGCGCGGACACGATCGCCTCCCGGGCCCGGACCCGGCCCACCTCCCACTGGGTGCCCAGGCTGGCGGCGGCGGGCGTGGCCGCCACGCCCGTGTGCACCAGCCTCGCGGACCTGGCCCGCGACCCGCGGTTCGCTCCGGCGCTGGCCGTGGGGGAGTACGCCGCCCTCCGCGCACCCTGGGAGTTCTCATGAGGACCGGATGGACATCGAACGCCGGCGTCGAGATCCGTGACCTGGTGCCGTCCCGAGTGCGGCGCGCCTGGTCCGAGCAGGGCCTGTGCCCCGACCAGGACCTGTACACACTCTTCTCCGGACAGGTGCGGCGGCACCCCGGCCGGACGGCCGTCATCGACTCCGCGGGCTCGGTGGACTACGCGGAGCTGGACGCCCAGGTACGGCACCTCGCCGCCCGGCTCGCCGAAAGCGGCCTGGGCGACCGGGACATCATCGCCGTACGCGTGCCGAACGGACGCGACGCGGTGGCCGCGGAACTCGCGGTCGCCGCCGTCGGAGCGGTGGCACTGCCCTATCCACCGGGACCCGGCAGCCGGGGCCCGGCGAGCCTGCTCGCCCGCTCCCGGGCCCGCGCGGTCATCGTCCGCGACCTCTCCGACGCGGTTCCGGAGGCCCGTCTCCCCTGCCTCGAAGCGGTGTTCACCCTCGTGGAGGGGGGCCGGGGCGCACAGTCGCTCGCGGCGCCCGCGCGGCAGCCCTTCCTGCCCCGGCCCGTCGACCCCGACGCGCCCGCCCGCATTCTCGTCTCCTCCGGCTCCGAGGCCGAACCCAAGATGGTCGCCTACTCCCACAACGCGATGGCCGGCGGCCGGGCGACCTACGTACGCGCCCTGCACACCGGGGACGGCCCGATGCGCAACCTCGTGCTCGTCCCGCTGGCCTCCTCCTTCGGCTCCTGCGGCACCTCCGTCACCCTCGCCGCACTCGGCGGCCCCCTGCTGGTGCAGGAGTCCTTCGACGCGGCCGAGGCGCTGCGCATGATCGTCGAGCACCGTCCCACCCATGTCTTCGGCGTGCCCACCATGCTGCGGCGCATCGCCGAACAACCCCCCGCCGACCGGGAGGACTTCACCGGTCTGCAGGCCGTCGTCTCCAGCGGTGCGGCCCTCCCGGACGCCACCGCCGAGGCGTGCCGCGCCCGGTTCGGCCGCCGTGTCATCACCGTCTACGGATCATCCGACGGCGTGAACTGCCACACCGCCGTCACCGGCCTCGGCCCCGAGACGGGCACCGGACTCCCCGACCCGGCCGTGGCGCGGATCCGCATCACCGACGACACCGGTGCCCCCGTGCCGGCCGGACAGCCCGGCGAGATCTGCGCCAGAGGCCCCATGACACCGCTGTGCTACGTCGCCGACCCCGGACTGGACGCCCGGTACCGCACCCCGACCGGCTGGGTGCGCACCGGCGACCGGGGGCTCCTGGACGAACACGGCAGGCTTCACGTGCTGGGCCGCATCAAGCAGATCGTCGTACGCGGCGGCTACAACATCAGCCCGGCGGAGGTGGAACGCGAACTCGCCGAGCATGCCGCCGTGGCCGAGGTGGTCTGCGTCGGTGTGCCCGACCCCGACCTGGGGGAACGCCTGGCCGCGTGCATCCGCCAGGCGCCGGGCGCACCCGCACCGGACCTGCGGGAACTCACGGCGTTCCTGGCCTCCCGGCGCGGCCTCGAGCGCCGCAAGCTGCCCGAACTCCTGGTGCGCGTCAAGGAGATGCCGCTCGGCCCCAGCGGAAAGGTCTGCCGCAGGACCCTCGCGCTGCTGGCCGCCCGTGAGACATCCGCACCGAGAGGGGAGCGGTGAACCCCGAGTCCCCGTGCCAACACCTCGCATCAGGGAGCGATATGGACAGCGTCGCCGTCATCGGACTCGGCTACACCGGTCTCCCTCTGGCCCGGGAGGCGTGCCGCGCCGGCATGCGTGTCACAGGGATCGACGAGAACCCGTCCGTCACCGCGTCCCTGAACTCGGGCCACTCGCACGTCCCCGACGTCACCGATGCCGACCTCGCCGCCATGCTGGACGCCGGTTTCCGGGCGTCCGCCGACGAAAGCCCCCTGGCGGAGGCCTCCGTCGCCGTCATCTGTGTCCCCACACCGCTGGACGAAACGGGCGGACCCGACCTTCGCCATGTGCGAAGCGCCGCCTCCGCCCTCGGGGACCGGCTGAAACCCGGCAGTCTCGTCGTCCTGCAGTCCACGTCCTTCCCGGGCACCACGGACGACGTCGTCCGGGGCATCGTGGAGCAGGCCTCCGGTCTCACTGCCGGAACGGACTTCTCCCTCGCCTTCTCACCCGAGCGCATCGACCCGGGCAACCAGACCTTCGGCGTGCGGAACACCCCGCGCGTCGTGGGCGGTTACACCCCAACGTGCACGACGGCCGCGGCCGACTTCTTCCGCCACTTGTGCGACCGCGTCGTGGAAGCGGGCTCCGCACGCGAGGCCGAACTGGCGAAACTCCTGGAGAACACCTACCGCAACGTGAACATCGCCCTGGTCAACGAACTCGCGGTCGCCGCCCGCGCACTGGGAGTCGATGTCTGGGAGGCTCTCGACTGCGCGCGCACGAAACCGTTCGGCTTCCAGGAGTTCCGGCCCGGACCGGGAGTGGGCGGGCACTGCATCCCGGTCGATCCCGTCTATCTCACACACTGGGCGCGCACCGGAGGGACCCCGCTGCGGCTGGTCGAGCTCTCGCAGGAGATCAACGCCCGGATGCCGGCGCATGTCGTACGGCGTGCCGAGCACTTGCTGAACGAGCGGGGCAGCGACCTGAGGGACGCGCGGGTGCTGCTGGTCGGAGTGACCTACAAGCGCAACAGCACAGACCTACGGGCCAGCCCGGCCGCCGCGATCGTCCGGCTGATGCGGCAGAGCGGCACCGACGTCACGTATCACGACCCGTTCGTGGCCGCCTGGTCGCCGGGCGGCCAACCGGTGAAGCGGTCCGCCGACGCGCTGGCCGCCGCCGCGGACGCCGACCTCACGATCCTGCTGCAGGACCACGACACCGTCCCGCTGGACCGGCTGCCCGAGCAGGCCCGACTGCTGCTGGACACCCGGGGCCGGCTGCGCGGGACCCGCGCGCATCAGCTCTGAGACGTGCACTCGTCTGCTCCTGGGCTTCGTCATGTGTCATCCCCTACAACTGGGGGACCACACACCACAGTTGTGTCATCCCCAGGGTCGAGGGGAGGTACCGCCCGGCGAGGGATCCGCACGCGCGCCCGGTTCCTGAAAGATCCTTCCTGTCCGAACACGCGACCGGAAGGATCGAATCGTGCGCAGACGACGTCTCGCGCCCCTGTTGGCCGTGAGTGTCACGGCGACGCTGGCTCCCGCACTCGCCACCTCGACGGCCGCCGCCGCTCCCGCCGCCACCCCGTCGACCGCCTCCTTATCCGCTGCCGAGGGCGGCGCGCTGGACCGGTACGTGAAGCAGAAGCCGCGGTGGAAGCGCTGCGACGCCGACTCCCCGGCGACGTTCCAGTGCGCCACGATCAAGGTCCCGCTGGACTACCGGGCTCCTGCGGGCAAGCGGATCGAGCTGGCCATATCCCGGATCAGGAGCACCTCGTCCGGCAAGCGGCACGGTGTCCTGTTCTCCAACCCCGGCGGCCCTGGGGGACAGGGACTCTACATGCCGCTCGACCTGAAAGAGGTGCTCCCCAAGTCCGCGCAGCGGAAGTACGACCTGATCGGCTTCGACCCGCGCGGAGTGGGACGGAGCAGCCCCGTCTCCTGCGACCTGAAGCCGGAGGAGGAGAACTGGCTGAGGCCGTACAAGGAGGAGACGTTCGCCAAGGACGTCGCCTGGGCACGCGACGTCGCGGACAAGTGCAGGGAGAAGGCGGGCGACACGCTCACGCACATCACCACGCGCAACACCGCGCGTGACATGGACCTGATCCGGGCGATCCTCGGCAAGAAGAAGATCTCGTACCTCGGCTACTCGTACGGCACCTACCTGGGCGCCGTCTACACCCAGCTCTTCCCGGGCCGGGCCGACCGGTTCGTGCTCGACAGCGCGGTCGACCCGGCGCGCGCCTGGCGAGGGATGATCCAGTGGTGGGCGGAGGGCGCCGAGCCCGCGTTCGACCGGTGGACCGAGTGGGCCGCCCAGCGGTCCGAGAAGTACGGCCTCGGCGACACCCCGAAGAAGGTCGACCGGACGTTCTGGGACCTGGTCGCGCGGGCCGACGAGAAGCCCATCGAGATAGAGGGGCAGCCGACCACCGGTGACGACATCCGCAACGGTATGCGCCAGGCGGTCTTCACCCCGGACTACGCCACCGAGCTGGTCGTGGAACTGAAGAAGGCCGCGGCCGGCCGGCCCGCCTCCGCGAAGAAGCTCGCGGCGTTCACCGGGTCCGGGAGGACCGGGACGACAGGCGCCGCCGGTGCCGTCGAGGTGCCGGACGACAACATGACGGCGAGCTTCTGGGCCGTGGTCTGCGGTGACAACTCGGCGCCGTGGTCCCGCGATCCCGAGAGCTACCGGCGGGACGCCATCGAGGACAAGGGCCGATACCCCCTCTTCGGTGACTTCGCGTCCAGCATCAAGCCCTGTGCGTTCTGGGACAAGTCCGTGGAACGGGCGACCAAGGTGAACAACAAGGTCCGCTCCCTGGTCGTCCAGAACGAGTGGGACTCGCAGACCCCGCTGCCCAGCGGTCAGGCCCTGCACGCCGACCTGAAGGGCTCGAGGATGGTCACCGTCCACGGTGGCGAGGGACACGGCGTCTACCCGAGCGGCAACGCGTGCACGGACGGCACGGTCACGAAGTACCTGCTCACCGGCAAGCTCCCGGCGAAGGACGTGACCTGCGAGGCGACGGCCCACTCGAACGCGGAGGCACGGAAGAACCAGAAGCGGGACGTGCTCCCCGGCTCTCCGCTCCCGGAGCGCGCCCCGGACCGTTTCTGAACCCGGGCGCACGGCCCATAGCGCCATGGCCCATTGCCGCATGACTCCTTGAAGGCGGGGCGGGACCTCTTGGCGGGGTCCCGCCTGCCTGTGCGAATATCTATGCAGGGCTGAGACGGCAGAAGAGGAGTCCCGTGGCGATCGTCGGCGAGGAACTGCGGATGATGACGCACGTGGCCCGGCTGTACCACCTGCAGGGCATACGGCAGCCGGAGATCGCGGCGCGGCTGGATCTGTCGCAGGCGAAGGTCTCGCGCCTGCTGAAGAAGGCGCAGGACCGGGGCATCGTGCGGATCACCGTGACGCCGCCGTCGGGTACGCACCCCGACCTGGAGGACGGTCTGCAGGAGCGCTACGGCCTGAAACTCGCGCTGGTCGTCGACACCGCCCCGGACAACGAGCGCACGATGCTCGGCGATCTCGGCGCGGCCGCCGCCTACTACCTCCAGACGACGTTGCGCTCGAGCGACACCGTGGGCATCTCCTCGTGGAGCGCCACCCTGCTCGCCACGGTGCAGGCGATGCAGCCGGTTCCCGGGCTGAAGGGCGTGCGCATCGTGCAGGCGGTGGGCGGCATCGGTGATCCCGCCGCGGCGGGCCACGCCTCGCGCATGACGGGGCAGTTGGCGCAGTTGGTGAATGGTGAGGCCGTCTATCTGCAGGCGCCCGGTGTGGCCGGGTCGGCTGAGAGCGCGCAGGCGTTGCGCGCGGATCCGTTCGTCTCGGCGGCTCTGGGCGAGCTGGGCGACCTGGACGTGGCGCTGGTGGGCATCGGCGAGATCACCCCCTCCAGCACGCTCGCCCGCAGCGGCAACGCCTTCTCGGACGAGGAACGCGCCGAGCTGGAGAAGCGGGGCGCGGTGGGCGATGTGTGTCTGCGGTTCTACGACGCCGAGGGCCGGCCGGTCGAGTCCGAGCTGGACTCCCGGGTCGTCGGCATCACCCGTGAGCAGCTCGCCGCCGCCCGCCGTAAGATCGGGGTGGCGGGCGGCAGCCGTAAGCACAAGGCGATCCAATCGGCCGTGGCGGGCGGCCTGGTGGACGTGCTGGTGACCGACCAGGAGACGGCGGCGGCCCTGATGGCCTGACCCTCGCGCACGACTCGGCAGCGGTTCCGAACGCGTGCCGGGCGCCGGTCACCAGCAGACGTAGCCGCCGTCGACGATCAGGTCGGAGCCGGTGACGAAGGACGCGGCGTCGGAGGCGAGGAAGACCGCGGGGCCCACCATCTCCTCGACCGCGGCGATGCGGCCCAGCGGGGTGTCGGCGGCGTACGCCTTGAGACGCTCGGCCACCTCCGGCCGCTGGTTCATCGGCGTCAGCGTGTAGCCCGGGCTGATCGAGTTGACCCGGATTCCGCGGTCGGCCCACTCCGTGGCCAGGCTCTTGGTGAGGTGCATGACACCGGCCTTGGAAGCGTTGTAGTGGGCCTGGAGCAGCCCGCGGTTGGCGATGGTGCCCGACATGGAGGCGATGTTGACGATGGATCCGCCGCCGTGGGCGAGCATCACGCGGGCCTCGGCCTGGGCGCTGAGGAACACACCGGTGAGGTTGATGTCGACGACCCGGCGGAAGTCCTCGGCGGGCATGTCCTCGGCGGCGGTGGCGCCGGCCACGCCCGCGCAGTTGACCGCCGTACGGATCGGTCCGATGGATGCGACGGCGGTGTGAACGGCGTCGGCCAGGGACTCGGCGGAGGTGACGTCTCCACCGATGCCCACGGCCCTGCCGCGCGCCGCGACGATCCGGTCGGCGGTGGCCCGGGCGGCCTCGGCGTCGCGGTCGAAACAGGCGACGTCGGCGCCGCAGGCGGCGAAGCCCAGGGCGATGGCCCGGCCGATGCCGCTGCCCGCGCCGGTGATGAACGCGGCCTTGTCGTCGAGGGAGAACGCCTCGGGGGTGAAGGTCATGATGCGGCTCTTTCGGATGTTTCGGACGTGGTGAAGCGAAGGAGGGGGACGGGCGCCGGCGCCACCGGTCCCGGACGGCGTCAGGCCCGCTTTCCGCGGGAGCAGGCGACCGCGTCGTGCCAGCCGGCCATACGGCGGTTGCGCCAGGCGTCGTCCTCGCGCGGTGTGAAGCGGGTGCCCCGCGGGGTGAGCGCGGGCAGATCGGCGTCGTCCCAGAGGCCGAGCGCGGTGCCGGCCAGGTACGCGACACCCAGGGCGGACACCTCCGGGCGGCCCGCCCGCAGCACCGGCCGGCCGACCAGTTCGGCCTGGAGCGTCACGAGGCGGTCGTTGCCCGTCGGCCCGCCGTCCGTGCGGAGTTCTGCGACCGCGCCACCGAGGACGGTGTCGAAACGGGAGAGCGTGTCGGCCACCTGGAAGGCCATCGACTCGACCGCGGCACGCGCCACTTCGGCGGGGCCGGTGTCGAAGTCCATGCCCACGAGCAGCGCCCGGGCGCCGCGGTCCCAGTACGGGGCGCCCAGCCCGGAGAACGCCGGGACCAGGTACACCTCGGAGTCCTGCCGCGCGCCGGCCGCCAGGGCGGCGACGCCGGCCGGGTCGGTCCCGAGCAGCTGAGCGGCCCAGCGGATCGCCGTGCCCGCCGAGGCGATGTTCGCCTCCAGGGCGTGCGCGGCACCGCCGTCCCGGGTGCGTCGCCACGCCAGGGTGGCGGCGATGCCTTCGCCGGACCGCCGGCCCTCGGGGTTGAGGACCATGAGCGAGGCGCCGGTGCCGTACGTGGCCTTCACCACGCCCGGGCGTCCGTGGCTCTGCGCGAAGAGCGCCGCGTGCGAGTCGCCGAGGACCGCCGCGACGGGCAGCCCGTCCGCGAGGCCCGGTACGTTCCGGGTACGTCCCAGCTCCTCGCCCGCACCGTCCGAGGCGGCGACACGGGGCAGTGCCGTACGGGGAACGCGGAACAGGTCGAGCAGATCGGGGTCCCAGTCGGCGGCGTCCAGGCGCACGAGCTGGGTGCGGGAGGCGCAGCCGGTCTCGGTGGCGTCGGTGGCGCCGCCGGTGAGCCGGTGCAGCAGCCAGGCGTCGACCGTGCCGACGCGCAGCCGCCCGGCGATGGCCGCCTCGCGGTCCGGGTCGAGCCGGTCCAGCAGCCACTCGGCCTTGGTCGCGGAGAACATCGGGTCGACCGGCAGGCCGGTGCGGCCGCTGATCAGTTCGCCCTCGGCCGAGGCGGCCAGCTTGGCGCAGCGCTCGGTGGTGCGCCGGTCCTGCCAGCTGACCAGCGGCGACAGCGCGGCGCCGGTGTCCGGGTCCCAGACCAGGACGGCCTCACGCTGGACACTCAGCCCCAGGCCGAGGATGTGCGTGCCCTCGGCGGTCGCCCGGGCCGCCAGTTCCTCCGCCACGCCGATGACGCCGCGCCACAGCACGGCCGGGTCCTGCTCGACCCACCCGGGCTCGGGATACCGCTGGGCCAGCGGCCGGTGCGCGGTGGCGACCACCCGGCCGTCCTCCGTGACGAGCAGTCCCTTCGTCCCGCTGGTGCCCTGGTCGAGGGCGAGGACGGCGCCCGCGCCCACGGCACTCATGCCGCGGCTCCCCGCCCGGCGCCTGTCAACTCGCGCGCGGCGCGGACGACGGCCTCGGCGTCGATGCCGAAGTACTCGGCCAGGAAGGCCGCACTGCCCGTCGGGGTGAACTCGTCGCGCACGCCGAGCAGCTTCATCGGCACCGGGGTGCGGGCGGCGAGGAACTCCGCGACGGCGCTGCCGAGCCCGCCGTGGACGTTGGCCTCCTCCACGGTGACGATGCGGCCCGTCTCGGCGGCTGCCGCGAGCAGCGCCTCCTCGTCCAGCGGCTTGACGGTGGAGAAGTTGAGCACACGGGCGTCCACACCCTCGGCGGCCAGCTTGCCGGCGGCGACCAAGGCGGCGAAAACCGTCGTGCCCACGCCGATCAGCGTAACGTCGCGGCCGTCGCGCAGGCACGTGGCCCGGCCGGCCTCGAACGGCACGTGAGGAGCCAGGTCCGGCACCTTGGTGCGGCCGATCCGCAGGTAGACGGGGCCGTCGTACCGATGGGCCCAGCGCAGCGCCTCACGCGTCTCGGCCGGGTCGGCCGGTGCCAGGACGACCATCTCCGGCAGCGTGCGCAGCCAGGCGAAGTCCTCCACGCCGTGGTGGGTCGGGCCGAGCTGGCCGTAGGCGAAGCCGGGGCTCATGGCGCACAGCTTGACGTTGGTCCGCGAGTAGGCGACGTCCGCCTTGATCTGCTCCAGGGCGCGGCCGGTGAGGAAGGGAGCCGCGGCGCAGACGAAGGGGATACGGCCGCCGTTGGCGAGGCCCGCGCCCGCGCCGACCATGAGCTGCTCGGCGATGCCGACGTTGACCAGCCGGTCCGGGAAGCGCTGCTGGAACTCCTTGAGGTTGGAGGAGCCGACGGAGTCGTTGCAGACGGCCACGGTGCGCCGGTCGGCCTCCGCGAGCTCGATCAGCGTCTCGGCGAACGCCTTGCGGCAGTCGTGCAGCTCGGCGGCTGCGGCGGCGGTGGTGCTCATCGGGCGGTCAGCTCCTCGAAGGCGGCGGCGGTCTGTTCGGCGGTGGGCACCTTGTGGTGCCACTCGACGCGGTCCTCGATGAAGGACACGCCCTTGCCCTTGATCGTGTCGGCGATCAGGCAGCGGGGCCGGTCGTCGGGGGAGCGCTCCTCGCTCAGGGCCCGGTAGAGAGCCTCGTGGTCGTGGCCGTAGACGGTGCGGACGTCGAAGCCGAAGGAGGCCCACTTGGCGTCGAGCGGGTCCAGGCCGGAGGTCTCCTCGGTGGCGGCGCCCTGCTGGAAGCGGTTGCGGTCGACGATCACGGTCAGCCGGCCGAGGCGATGCTGGGACGCGCTCATCGCGGCCTCCCAGTTGCTTCCTTCCTGCAGCTCACCATCACCCGTGAGGACGAAGGTGCGCCGGCTGGAGCCGTCCAGCTTGGCGGCGACCGCCATCCCCACGGCGACCGGGAAGCCGTGGCCCAGCGGACCCGTGCTGGTCTCCACCCCGGGCACCTTGCGGCGGTTGGGGTGGCCGTTGAGCGGTGACAGCGGCTCCAGGAACGTGGCCAGCTCCGCCTCGGGGAAGAAACCGGCGTGCGCCAGGGTCGCGTACAGGATGCCCGCGGCGTGGCCCTTGCTGAGCACGAACCGGTCGCGCTCGGCCCATTCCGGCTCACCGGGCCGCACGTCGAGGACCGCGAAGTACAGCACGGTGACGATGTCGGCGGCCGAGTAGTCACCGCCGATGTGCCCCTGGCCGGCGCGGCTGATCATCTCCAGATCGCTGCGGCGGATCGAGTGGGCCAGCTCCCCCAGGCGCGCGGCGCGCTCGGCCGGGGACGCCTCGCGCAGCTCGCGCCTGATGCCGGCGAGCCGCGCCGTGGCGCTGGGGACTGGGGCGAGAACCATGTGTGCCATATCCATTCAGATCTGTGTTTCGGATCGATCTCATGCCGTGGCGAGGTGCATGACCGCGGAGTTCGTCGCCTCCTCGGCCGGCAGGATGCCCTGCTGGCGTCCCCGGCTGAGGACCAGTACGCGGTGGGACAGCCCCAGGACCTCGTCGAGGTCGGAACTGACCACCACGACGGCCATGCCCGACCTGGCCAGGTCCGCGATCACCTCGTAGATGGCGGCCCGGGCTCCGACGTCGATGCCGCGGGTGGGCTCGTCGAGGATGATGACCTTGGGCTTGCGTTCCAGCCACTTGGCGATGACGACCTTCTGCTGGTTGCCGCCGGACAGGGTCCGCACCGGCTGCCCGGCCCGTCCCTTGACGGTCATCGTCCTGATGGCGTCGCCGGCGACCTCGGTGACGCGCCGTGGGCTCAGCCAGCCCCGCCGGGCGATCCGGTCGAGGCTGGGCAGGGCCACGTTGTCCCCGATCGACAGGTCGAGCACGGCGCCCTGGCCCTTGCGGTCCTCGGGTACCAGCGCCACCCCCGCGTCGATGGCGTCCCGGGGCCCGCGCAGGCGCAGCACCCGGCCGTCGACGGACACCGTCCCCGCGCTCACCGGGTCGACTCCGGCGATCGCCCGCACCAGTTCGGTGCGTCCGGCGCCGACGATCCCGGCGATGCCGAACACCTCGCCCGCGCGCACGCCGAAGGAGACGTCCCGGAAGGAAGGGCTGGACAGGCCCTCCACGCGCAGCACCTCACGCTCCGCCGGCGCTCCCGTGTCGGGGAAGATGCGCTCGACGCTGCGCCCCACCATCTCCTCGACGAGCTGCGACACGGGCACTTGTGCGGTCGGGTGCGTGGCGACCTTCTGCCCGTCCCGCATCACCACGACGCGGTCGCAGATGCGGGCGATCTCCTCCAGGCGGTGGCTGACGTAGACGAAGGACACGCCTTCCTTGCGCAGCGCGTCGATCCGCTCGAAGAGGTGGTCGGTCTCGTCGCCGCCCAGGGCGGCCGTCGGTTCGTCGAGGATCAGCAGCCTGGCGTCGAGCGTCAGGGCCTTGGCGATCTCGACCTGTTGCTGCGCGGCCACCCGGAGCGTGCCGACCAGCCGGGTGGGGGAGATGTCCAGACCGAGCCGGTGCAGCTGCTCCTCGGCACGGTGGTTCATCTCCGTACGGTCGATGCGTCCGCCGCGGGTGAGGAGCCGGCCCAGGAAGACGTTCTCGGCGATCGACAGGTCCGGCAGCAGGCGCGTCTCCTGATGGATGAGACCGATGCCGTCGGTGATGGCGTCCCCGGGCGACTTCGGCTCGTAGGGTCGTCCCCGCCAGGTCATGTGACCGGTGTCGGAGGGGAACGTGCCGGCGATGATGTTGGCCACGGTGGACTTCCCGGCGCCGTTCTCACCGAGCAGCGCGACCACCTCGCCGGGGCGTACGTCGAGGTCGATCCGGTCCAGGGCCTGGGTCGCGCCGAAGCGCTTGGACACGCCCCGGACGATCAGGCCCTCGTGTGTGCGGGCCCTCGGGGCTTGGCTGACGTTCGTCATGATGACGGTGCTCCCCGGGGCTCAGGGGTGGGTCTTGATGTACTGGTCGGCCTTCGCCGGGTCGTCCTTGGTCAGCAGGTACGCGGGCTGCAACTGCGTCGCCGGGACCGACTTGCCGTTGACGACGTCCAGCGCGGTGTCGACCGACATCCGCCCCATCTTCTGGGTCTGCTGGACCATGGTGGCGTCGATGGTGCCGTTGCGGACCGCCTTCAGGCCCGCGACGTCGCCGTCGAAGCCGACGATCAGACGCTTCTTGCCGTCGGCGCTCTTGACCGCCTGCGCGGCACCGAGAGCCATCGCGTCGGCCTGGCCCCACATGATGTCGATGCCGGGGTGGGCCTGGAGCATGTCCTGGGCCACGGAGTACGCCTTGTCCTGCGCCCAGTCGGCGGTCTGCTGCGAGACCACCTTGATCCCGGGCGCCTTAGCGAGCGCCTGGCCGAAGCCCTTCTGCCGGTCGACCTGCGGTGTGGTGCCGATCTGGCCCTGGAGGACGGCCAGTTGGCCCTTGCCGTCCTTCTGCTTGATCACCCACTCACCGAGCGTCCGGGCGGCCGCGACGCTGTCGGTGGCGATGAACGACTTGCCCGGGGCGTCCTCGGGGTTCCGGTCGACGGTGATGACGGGGATCTTCGCGCGTTCCGCCGCCTTCACCGGCACGCCGGCGGCCGTGGCGCCGGCCGGGATGTAGATGATCGCGCTGACCTGACGGCTGATGAAGTCCTGTATCTGGTTGACCTGGGTCGCCGCGTCACCGCGGGCGTCCGCCACGACGACCTTGACGCCCTTCTTCTTCGCCTCGGCTTCGACGGACTGCTTGATCTGGTTGAAGAAGTCGGCCTGGAGATTGGCGACGGCCAGTCCGATCGTCACCGGCTTGCCGTCGGAGGTGGTCGTGGCGGCGCTGTCTCTGTTGCAGGCGGTGGCGCTGAAGGCGAGAGCGGCCACGATGCCGGTGGCGGCCCAACGGTGGTGCGACTTCATGACGATGGCGCTCCTTCGGGAAAAGGCGGGAAAAGGGTTCGGTGCTGGATGGGGACGGGCCGGGACGGTCAGCGCGCCTCGCGCCGGCGCAGCACATCGACCATGACGGCCAGGGCGATCACCACGCCGATGACGATCTGCTGGACGAACGGGGAGACTCCGAGCAGGTTGAGCCCGTTGTGCAGGACCCCGATGATCAGGACGCCGAACAGGGTTCCGGTGACGGAGCCGACGCCGCCGCTCAGGCTGGCGCCGCCGATCACCACGGCGGCGATCGCGTCGAGTTCGTAGCCCGTTCCGGCGCTCGGCTGCGAGGAGTCCAGACGCATCGAGAGGAAGACACCGGCCAGGCCGACGAGGACTCCGGTCACGGTGTAGACGAGCACCGTCCGCTTCCGCACGCTGATGCCGGCGAGCCTGGCCACCTCGGAGCTGCCGCCGATGGCGTACAGCTCACGCCCGCCGGTCCGGTAGCGCATGTAGGCCCACCCCGCCGCGTACAGCACGACGAGCACGAAGGTGACGAAGGTGAAGACGCCGAGGTACCGGATGGTGGAGAGGTTGTCGAACCAGTCCGGGTACCCGACGATCTGCTGCCCGTCGGTGATGACGTTGGCCAGGCCGCGGGCGATGGACATCATCGCCAGGGTGGCGATGAACGGCGGGAGTCTGGTGAAGGTGACGCCCAGCCCGTTGGCCAGGCCGCACGCTCCCGCGACGCCGACCGCGACGACGGCGCTCAGCCACAGCGGCCAGCCCTGGTCGTGGGAGAGCCAGCCGAGCACCATGGTCGCCAGCGCCAGGACCGCGCCCACTGAGAGGTCGATGCCGCCCGTGATGATGACGGCGGTCATACCGAGGGCGAGAAGACCCAGGATCACCGCCTGGTCGACGATGTTCAGCAGGTTGTTCTGGGTCAGGAAATACGGCGTCGCGATGTAGAAGACGACGCACATGGCGACGAGGCCGAGAGCGGGACCGCGCGATCCCGTGAGCAGTCCGGTGGCCCAGGCCGGCGCCTTCAGCCGCCGTCCGGCCGGTTGCGCGTCCACGGGCTTCGCCGCGTTGCTGGTCGTACTCATGAAGGTCTCCGGATAGTGAAATGTGCATCCAGGTCGGGAGGAGCGGCGGGACCGCCTTCGGCCGCTTGCGCTGTCGTCACGCCCGTGACGTGCTAGTTCATGAACATCCCCCCGTCGACGTTGATCGTCTGGCCCGTGATGTACGCCGCTTCCTCGGAGGCGAGGAAGAGCAGGAGGCCGGCCACGTCGTCGTCGGTACCGGCCCGGCCGAGGGGGATGTTCGCGACCCATTCGGCCATGAGTTCGCCGGGCTCGTAGTCGCCCAGCAGCCGGCCCCACGCGCGGTCGTTGTAGTCCCACATGTCGCTGCCGACGATGCCGGGGCAGTAGGCGTTCACGGTGATCCGGTCCTTGGCGAGTTCCTTCGCCAGGCTCTGGGTGAGGCCCACGACCCCGAACTTGCTGGCCGCGTAGTGCGGTGTGTAGATGAAGCCCTGACGTGCCTGGCCCGAGGCGGCGTTGAGGATGCGCCCGCCGCGTCCGTGCCGCCGCATGCTCGCGGCTGCGGCCTGTGCGCACAGGAACGTGCCCGTGGTGTTGACGGCGAGGACCTTCTGCCAGTCGTCCAGGCTCAGGTCCTCCAGGGGGCTGATGGTGATGACGCCGGCGTTGTTGACCAGGACGTCCACACCGCCCCGGGTCCGGTCGGCGAGGTCGAAGGCGCGGGCCACGTCGTCCGCCGAGGTGACGTCCGCGCGGATGCCGAGCGCGCGGCCGGCGGGGTGCCGGGCGGCGACCGCCTCGGCGGCCTCCTCGACGGCCTCGGACAGGTCGAGCATCAGCACGTCCGCGCCTTCGCCGGCGAACCGTGCGGCCGTCCCGCGTCCGATGCCCTGTGCGGCGCCGGTGACGACGACGCACTTGTCCTTGAAGCGAGGGGAAGGTGTCACAGCAACTCCCGTACGGCGGAGGCGATGCCGTCGGCCGTGAGCCCGAAGTGCTCCAGCAGGAAGGCGGCACTCCCGGTCGGCGCGAACTCCCGCTGGACGCCGAGGATCCGCATGGGCACGGGATGGTTCTGCGCGACGACGCTCGCCACTGCTGCGCCGAGGCCGCCCGTGGTGGTCGCCTCCTCGGCGGTGACGATGCCCCGGGTTTCGCGCGCGGCCCGCAGCACGGCCGCCACGTCCAGCGGTTCGACGAAGGTCATGTTCAGCACCCGCAGGCCGATGCCCTCGGCCCGCAGTGTCCGGGCGGCGGCCAGGGCGCGGGAGACCAGGGTCCCGACGGCCATGACGGTGATGTCGTCGCCGTCGGTGAGCTGGAGGCTGCGGCCGGGTTCGAACGGTGCGTCCCGCGGCGTGACCGACGGGACCTTGAACCGGGGGATGCGCAGGTAGGTGGGGCCGTCGTGTGCGGCGGCCCAGCGGACGGCGGCGCGGGTCTGCGCCGGGTCCGCGGGCACGGCGACGGCCAGATCGGCGATCGCCCGCATCCAGGACAGGTCCTCGATCGAGTGGTGGGTCGGCCCCAGTTCCCCGTAGGCCAGACCGGGGCTCTGGCCGCAGAGCACGAGCGGAAGTCCGTTGTAGGCGGCGTCGGTCTTGATCTGCTCCGTGGCGCGGCCGGTGAGGAAGGGGCCCGCCGCGCTGATGAACGGGACGAACCCGCCGATCGCGAGACCGGCGCCGACGCCGACGAGATCCTGCTCGGCGATGCCGACGTTGACGAGGCGGTCGGGGAAGAGCTCTTTGAACCGGACGAGGTTGCTCGACCCCACGGAGTCGTTGCAGACGGCGACGATCCGCTCGTCCTCGGTGGCCAGCGCGATCAGTTCGTCCGCGAACGCCTGACGGCAGTCGTAGGTCTCCGCGGCCTCGGGCATGACATCGGCAGTCATCGGCTGAGCTCCTCCAGGGCGGCCTGAACCTGTTCGGAATCGGGCACCTTGTGGTGCCACTCCACGCGGTCCTCGATGAACGACACGCCCTTGCCCTTGACGGTGCGGGCCACGACGGCGACCGGCCTGCCGGTCGTGGACGGGCGCAGGGCGGACAGCAGCCGGCCGTGGTCGTGGCCGTCGACGTCCCGTACCTCCCAGCCGAAGCTGGCCCACTTGTCCGCGAGGGGCTCCAGCCGCTTGGTCTCCTCGGTGCGGGCGCCCTGTTGGAGGCGGTTCCGGTCGACGACCGCGGTGAGGGAGGCGAGGTCGTGGTGCGCGGCGGTCATCGCCGCCTCCCAGTTGCTGCCCTCCTGCAGTTCTCCGTCGCCGAGAACGACGAACGTGCGGTACGACCGGCCCGACACCTTCGCCGCCAGCGCGCAGCCGACCGCGACGGGAAAGCCGTGACCGAGGGGCCCGGTGTTCGTCTCGACGCCCGGCACCTTCCTGCGGTTCGGGTGGCCGTTGAGCGGGGAGAGCGGCGCCATGAACGTGGACAGCTCCGGCAGCGGGAAGAAGCCGCTGTGGGCGAGGGTCGCGTACAGGGCCGCCGCGCAGTGCCCCTTGCTGAGGATGAAGCGGTCGCGATCCGGGTCGCGCGGCTTCTCGGGATCCACGGCCAGCACCCCGCCGAACAGGGTGGCGAGGATGTCCGTCACCGACAGGTCGCCGCCGATGTGGCCGAGCCGGGCGCCGTCGATCATCCGCACCACGCTGCGGCGCACGTCGGTGGACAGCTGCCGCAACTCGTGCAGGCGGGCCGCGTCTTCGCCGGCGATGCGCCGACGCCGTTCCCGGAACCGCGCGATCCCGGCGGGGTCTGAGGTGAGCATCTGGATCGTCCTTGATCACTGGTCTCGGGGGTCGCGAGGGACCTCGCGGCACCGGCCGAAGACAGAGGGGTTGAATAGATATTCAAGCGTGAATCGCGAACGCCCTCATGCTGGGCGCGTTTCGGCCACGTGTCAATAGGGTGAATCGATGCCTTCTCGCGGTGACGGGTGCCGTTTACCGTCCGACGAGCCGCCGTTCGAGGTCGCGGAGGTCCTTGCGGAGGGAAGAGCGGACCTGGCGGGCCAGCAGTGGTGCGGCCAGCCGGTAGAAGCCGCCTGCGCCGCCCCGGACGCGAATGCGGGCGCGTGTGCCGCGGGCGTGCGGCTCGAAGGCGTACGTGACGTGCATGGGCATCGGGCCGGCCACGGAGATCATGTCCAGCAGATGCGGTGGTTCGTGCGCGGCCACCCTCAGGACGTAGTCGATGCGTCGGCCGAGGAAGAAGGCCGTCCGGGTGACCTCGGCGTCCACGCCGAAGCCACCCGCGTCCGCCTCCCGGGTCAGCTCCGCGGTGCGGATGCCCTGCGTCCACTCGGCGTCATGGCGCCAGTCCATGGCGTACTCGGCCACCCGCTCGGGCGGGAGCGGGATCACGCGCTCCACGGACACGTCGATGGTCATGGCGCTGCCGCCTTTTCCTTGACCGGCCCGGATCGGGGGGCGGGCTGCTGTCTCCAGGGTCCTCGATGCCGGAGACGGGCGCACGACGGGCATGCCGGCTGCGCTTCGAACGGGGGTGGCGCCGGAAGCCCGCCGTCATGAGTACGCGTACTCAGTGGCGTCCGCCCGGCTACCGATCCGAGCGGTCGGCCGCCATGAGAAAGTCCTTCCATGTCCGCCTCAACGCCCGTCGGCCGTGCCGCACTTGCCGCATCCGCCCTGGTCCTCGGCGCCGCCCTCTCCGCATGTGGTGACCTGCACGCCCAGGAGACGACCGCCCGGGGCGCCACTCCCAGTGCGTCCACCGGGGCCTCGCCGTACGTGGAGCCGGGGGCCGGTGACGGCGCTCCGCACTACAACGAGAACAACGCGCACCGCCAGTCGCGCGAGATGTCTCCCGCCCACGCGAAGGACGCCGAGCGGGAGGCCGGGCGCATCCGGCCGGTGCTCGAGCGGCTGTGGGAGCAGCGGAAGTGGGACCCGGCGACGGTGCGGACGGCCCTGCTGCGCCTCGGCTACGAGGAGGAGCGCGTCACGAAGGACGGCAAGCGGCTCGGCGGGACGCTCACCGTCACCGGGATGTCCCGGCGCTGGAAGGGCGACGGTTACGTGACGCCGGAGGGGGCACAGGTCGCGCTGCGCGTCCATGACGACGCCTGCGTCACGGCATTCGTGCAGAAGTCGAACTTCGATGCCCGGGCCAACGGGCCGTACCCGGAGAGCGGCTGCTTCGAGCCGCCCTTCGCCCACTGACCGGCACGCCTCACCGCACTGCGTCCGCCAGGGCGTTGATGCCCTCCTCGAAGCCGACCGGTGGTTCGAAGCCCAGGTCGCGGCGGGCTGCCCGGACGCTGAACCAGTGGGGATGCGTGAGCTCCGCGACGAGGAAGCGGCTCAGGGCGTGGGTGCGGGTGAGGCCGGTCAGCCGCAGGACGGCCTCGGACGCGGCCGCGGCGGCATGGGCCAAAGAGTGCGGGACGGTGCACCACGTGGCCCGGAGGCCGGCCGCGCGCAGGAAGTGGGCGGTGATGTCGCGCAGGGGGCGAGGATCGTCCTGGGTGATGAAGTAGGCGCGGCCCCCGATGGGACGGCCCTCCCGGAGCCGGTCGAGAGCGAGCAGGTGGGCGTGGGCGGCCGTGTGCAGATGGGTCGTGTCGACGAGGTGGCTGCCGTCGCCGGGCATCACCAGCCGGCCCGCGCGCACGGCACGCGCCAGGGCCGGGGCGAAGTGCGGGTCGCCCGGCCCCCAGATGATGTGGGGACGCAGGGAGACGGTGGCCAGGGCCGGGCTGTCGGCGGCCAGGACGAGGGCTTCCGCGTGTGCCTTGGTGCGCGGGTAGGCGGCCAGGTGCCTACGGGGGTAGGGGCAGCGCTCGTCGGCGTTCTCCAGGCCGCCGGGCCGGAACACGACGCTGGCGGTCGAGGTGTACACGAGGGTGCCGATCCCCTGGGCGCGGCACTGGTCGATGACGTTGCGGGTGCCTACGACGTTGGTTCTCCAGTACGGCGCGAGCGGGCCGCTGACGCCCGCCAGGGCGGCGTTGTGGATGACGGCGTCGCAGCCGGCGAGCGCGCGGGAGACGGCGGCCGGGTCGGCGAGGTCGCCCAGGTGCTGCCGCACGCCGAGGCTCTCCAGGGCCGGGCTCGGGCGGCGGGCGAGGGAGGCGGCCGGGGTGCCGCGGGCGACGAGCCGGCGGCAGATCTCCTGCCCCAGGAAGCCGCTGCCGCCGGTGACCAGGACCCTCATCGGGCGCCTCCCGGCCCGTACTTGGCGGCGTGCGCGGCCAGCCGGGCACGGTCGGTCTTGGAGTTGTGGCGGATGTCGGTGGGGAAGCGGGAGTGGAACAGCACCGTGCCGATGCGGCGGCCGCTCGGGTGTTCGCGGAGGGCGGCGCGCAGGGCTTCCAGGACGGTGTCCCTGGCCGTGCCGGGTTCGCGTTCGACGCACAGCACCGCCCGCTGCCGTCCTGCCGGGCCGACGCCGACCAGGGCGGTGCGACGGACCCCGGCGGCGGTGTCGGCGACGGCCTCGACGTCCTCGGTGGTGAGGGTGAAGCCTTCGCCCGTGACGAGGTGGGCCTTGCGGCCGAGGTACCACAGCCGGCCTTCGCCGTCGAGGCGCCCCAGGTCGCCGGTGCGGTGCCACCGGACGTCCCCGGTGACCGTCCTGGCGGCGGCGGTGGCGTCGGGGCGGGCGTGGTAGCCCGGGCTGACCACGGGCCCCGCGACGGAGATCTCCCCGAGCCCGGTGGCGTCCGCGTCCAGGATGCACGCCTCGACGCCGGGCAGTGGCCGGCCCAGGCAGGTACCGGCGTGGCCGGGGGGCGGCTGGGTGCGCAGCGCACTCAGATCGCCGGAGCTGATGGCGGCGACGGGCAGGCACTCCGTGGCGCCGTACACGCTGAGGATCTCCGCCTCGGCCGGCAGGGCCCTCGACAGCGACTCGACCAGCCGTGGGCGCAACGGCGCGCCGAAGGACAGCACGCGGCGGACCGACGGCAGCGTCAGGCCGTGGCGGGCGCAGTGGCCGGCGATCAGGCCGAGGACCGCCGGTGAGCCGATGACGATGTCCGCCCGGTGGCGCAGCAGGGGACCGACGAGGTGCCGCGGGGGCGTGCGGGCCGGGGCCAGATGGTCGACCTGCGGGGCGACGGTCGTGAGGCCGAGCAGGGGACCCAGCGTGGCGAACGGCAGGAAGCAGGAGAGCAGGACGTCGCCGGGCTCGGGGCGGAGCACGGCGTCCAGGGCGGTGAGCTGTCCGGCCAGGGTGCTGTAGTGGTACTCGACGCCCTTGGGCTGCCCGGTGGAGCCGGAGGTGAAGGCGATCATCGCCAGGTCCCCGGGTCGCGGCTCCGGGACGCATGGCGCGGGGCCGTGGCCGTCCGGCACCGCCAAGGACAGGCTGTCTCCCAGCAGTCGGTCCCGGCCGGGGAAGGCGCGGCCGGTGACCAGTGCCGTACGGACGTGGCCCCGGCCCCAGCCCAGGGCCCGGCGCGCCACGTGCGCCGGCGGATCCCCGACGAAGACGCCGGGGGCGATCTCGTCCAGGCAGCGCCGTACCTCGGCGCGCGGCTCGATCAGTACGGGGACGGCACCGAGCGAGGTCAAGGCGTAGACGGACACGACGAGTTGGTAGGCGTCGCGCGTCATCACCACGGCCTTGTCGCCGCGCCCCACCCCGGCCGCCCGGAGGGCGTCGGCGGCGCGGCGGCAGCCGTCCAGCAGCTGTGCCGTCGTCACCGCTCCGTCGGACGAGGCGCCGGTGCAGCGGACGAGCACGGTCGCCTGCGCGTCCTCGGTCAGCCGGGTGAGGCGGGCGAAGACGCCGTCGTGTGCGGTGGTCATCGCTGTCCTCGTCCTCGCAGGAAGTCGCGGATGTGACCGCCGAGTTCGGCCCCGGCGTCGTCCATCACCAGGTGGCCGGCGCGCGGGAAGCGGTGGACGACGGCGTGCGGGTACCGGCGGGTCCACTCGGCGAGCACCAGTGGCGTGAAGACCGGATCGCGCATGCCCCAGCCGATGAGCATCGGCAGCTGTCCGAGGTCGTCGGAGCCGTCGCGGGGGGTGAGCAGCCGCCAGGTCGTGTCCTCGGGGTGGCGGGGGATGGCGCGGACGAACTCCACGATCGCCCGGCGGTTGTCCCGGCGGGCATGGGGCAGCAGGTAGGCGCGCCGCTCGGCCCGGCTGAGCCGGTGGGTGACGCCGAGGCGGACCGTGGCCCGGGCGAAGGCGTTGGTGGCGTGCACCACGTCCGCGACCGGCCGGTGATCCCTGATCCAGCGCAGGTAGAACGGCAGCCGGTAGCCGTCGGGCCAGGGGAAGGCGATCGTGTTGAGGACCACCAGACGGGAGACGACGCCCGGATTGCGCAGCAGCCAGGCGATGCCGAGCGGGCCGCCCCAGTCGTGCACGACGAACGTCCAGCCCCGCCGCGGGACGCCCTCGTGACGGACCAAGTGCTCGTAGAGGGCGTCCAGATGGTCCAGCTGGTGCAGGTACCGGTCCTCCGGGTCGGACGGCAGTCGCACCTGCTGGGACAGGCCGAGGCCGGGCAGGTCCGGGGCCAGGCACCGGGCGTGCGGGGCCAGTGCGGGAAGCAGCTTGCGCCAGGCGTAACTCCAGGTCGGGTTGCCGTGCAGGAACAGCAGCGGATCGCCCGTGCCGACGTCCAGATAGTGCTGGCCCGTCGACGGCACGAGGCGCCAGTGCTCGCGCCCCGGGTAGTCGGGCAGCAGGAGCTGGAGCACGGAAGCGGGCGGGGCGGCGGCCGGGCGCCGGTTCTCGGCGCTCACCAGCGGACCAGCGCCAGACCGAAGCTCATGCCACTGGCCAGGCCGATCATCGCCACCATGTCACCGGGCTCGATGCGGTCGGTCTCCAGCGCCTTGACCAGTTGCAGGGGCAGGGAGGCGGCGGCGCAGTTGCCGTGCTCCGCCACGGCCGGCATGCACCGGTCGGCGGGCAGGGGGAGTCTGTCGACCATCTCCTGGTAGTGCGGCATGCCGATCTGGTGGAAGGCGATGAAGGAGCTGGCGCGGACCGCCTCCAACTCCCGCTGCGCCGACTGCCGGAGGAAGGCCAGACCCTCGACCGCGGTGGTGCGCAGCAGGTCGCCGTTGAGCCGGATGGTCAGGTGCTCGTCGTCGAACGCCCGCGGGTGCATGGAGCCGCCGCCGCTCACGGTGCAGGCGTTCCAGGCGGTGGAGTCCGCGGCGAACCGAAGGCCCAGCACCCCGGGGTCGTCCTCCCCGGCGGGCCCGGCGGTGAGCAGCAGGGCGGCGCCGGCGTCGGAGACGGTGTAGCCGGGCATGGCCCGCATCAGCGCCTCGTGGTCGGGGACGTGCCAGCGCGTGACCATGGTGCCCGTCTCGCCGCAGGCGATGAGCACCGTGCGGTAGCGGCGGGTGGCGATGAACGCGCTCGCCACCTCCATCGCGTTGAGGACGCTGTTGCAGGCGTTGGTCACGTCGAACACCGGGCAGGTGGCGCCCAGTTTGGCGGCGACGAGGTGCGAGGTCGACGGCTCGATCATGTCCTGGCTGGTGGCGGCGAACAGCAGCAGGTCCACCTCGCCGATGGCCGTGCCGGCGTCCGCGAGGGCCTTGCGGGCAGCCGAGACCGCGAGGTCCGAGGAGCACTCGCCCTCCTCGCGCACATGGACACCGCGCACGCCGGTGACGTCTTCGAGCAGGCCGGGCGGCGGTACGTAGGGACTTCCGGCGGCGGCGATCCCGGCCCGGATCTCCTCCAAGGTCCGGTAACGGGACGGCAGATGGACGGCGATTGCTGTCAAGCGGGCACGCGGGGCTTCGAGCACCGCGCCACCGTAACGGCCGGTCACACAACGTGAGTTGGAGTTCACTCGTTCGCTGGACGGATACCACGCCAACGGGTGAACCGGGACTTGGGCGCCGGGTCACGAGGGCAGTTGTCACTCCGCTCGATGCGGACAAACGGCGCAACAGGGGGCGGGTCATGGGCGTGGGACGGGACGACCGGGCGGTGGCGGTGGTGGGCGTCGGCTGCCGGCTGCCGGGCGGCATCACCGACCTGGACGGGCTGTGGGCGGCCCTGCGGGACGGGCGTGATCTCGTCGGTGAGATGCCGCCGGACCGGTTCCCCAAGGACCGGTTCGTCGATCCGGGGGCGGTGCGCCCGGGCCGCAGCTACACCGCCGCCGGGGGCTTCCTCGACGACATCGCGTCCTTCGACGCCGCGTACTTCGGCATCTCACCCAAGGAAGCCGCACACCTCGACCCGCAGCAGCGGCTGCTGCTGGAGATGGCCGCCGAGGCGCTGGACGACGCCGCCATTCCGGCCGAGGCGCTCGCCGGGTCGGACACGTGTGTGTATGTGGGGGTCTCCGATCCTGCCTACGGCACCGTCCTGATGCTCATGGAGGACCACACCAGCCCCCACACCATGCCCGGCGCCACCCTGTCCATCACGGCCAACCGCCTGTCGTACGCGTTCGACCTGCGTGGCCCCAGCATGGCCGTCGACACGGCGTGCTCCTCGTCGTTGGTGGCGCTGGACCGGGCCTGCCGCACCCTGCGGGAGGGCACCAGCCGGGTGGCCCTGGTCGGCGGTGTCAACGTCCTCGCCCACCCGTTCTCGTTCAGCGGGTTCTCCTACGCGGGGATGCTGTCGCGGCGCGGCCGGTGCGCGGCCTTCTCCGCCGACGCCGACGGCTTCGTGCGGGCCGAGGGCGGCGCCGTGCTGGTGCTGAAGCGCCTCGCCGACGCGGTGGCCGACGGCGACCGGATCCACGCCGTCCTCGCCGGCACGGGCAGCAACTCCGACGGCCGCACCACCGGCATGACCCTGCCCAGCGCCGAAGCCCAGGAGGCGCTGCTGCGCACGGTGTGCCGGGAGGCCGGAATCGGCCCGGACGACCTGGTCTACTTCGAGGCGCACGGCACCGGCACCCCGGTCGGCGACCCCGCCGAGGCCCGGGCCATCGGCCAGGCCCTGGGCACGCGTCGGGGCGCCGGCCCGCTGCCCGTCGGCTCGGTCAAGTCCAACCTGGGGCATCTGGAGCCCGCCGCGGGCATGGCCGGCCTGCTCAAGGCGATCCTGGTGCTCCGCCACCGGACGGCACCCGCGTCCCTGCACGCCCTCCCGCTCAACCCGGCCATCGACTTCGACGCGCTCGGCCTCGCACCCACCGTGACACCCGTGGAACTGCCCCGCACGGAACGGGCCGCGGTCGGGGTGAACTCCTTCGGGTTCGGCGGCACCAACGCCCACGCCGTCGTCGTACCACCGCCCCCGGCACCGCCCGGAACGGAGCCCGCCGACACGCCGGTGCCGGTGGTGATCTCCGCGCGATCCCCCAAAGCACTCAGGGAGTTGAGCGCGCGCATGGCCGAGCGGCTGCGGGCGGCGGCACCCGAGGAGTTCTACGACCTGGCCCGCACCAGCACCCTGCGGCGCAGCGCCCACCCGCACCGTGCCGCCGTGCTGGCCGCCGAGCCCCGGCAGGCGGCGGACCGGCTGGAGGGCCTGTTCACCGACGCGCCGTCCCACGGGGCCGTCACCCGCAGGGCCGAGCGGGGTGCCGTCGCGTTCGTCTACTCCGGCAACGCCTCCCAGTGGCCCGGGATGGCCGCCGACCTGATGGCGGGGGAGGCCGTCTTCCGCGCCGCCGTCGAGGAGGCCGACGCCGCGCTGGCCCCGCATCTGGGCTGGTCCGTGGCGAAGGAACTGGAGCGCCCCACCCCGGCGCGCTGGGCCCGTACGGAGATCGCCCAGCCGGTGCTGTTCGCCGTCCAGGTCGGCCTGACCGCGCTGCTGGCAGCGCAGGGCCTGCGCCCGCGTGCGGTGGCCGGGCACAGCGTCGGAGAGGTGGCCGCCGCGTACACGGCCGGGGCGCTGACCCTGGAGCAGGCGGCTGTGGTGATCGCCCAGCGGAGCCGCACCCAGGGCCACACGGCGGGCCGGGGCCGCATGGCCGCCGTCGGCCTCGCCGAAGACGCCGCCCGCGCGGAACTGGCCCGCTTCGACGGGGCACTGGAGATCGCCGGCATCAACAGCGACCGGGACGTGACGGTGGCCGGCGACCCCGACTCCCTCGCCGCGCTGGGTGCTGAACTGACGGCCCGTGACGTCTTCTTCCGCGAGCTGGATCTCGACTACGCCTTCCACAGCCGCGCCATGGACCCCATCGAGGAACCGCTGCGCGCCGCCCTGGCCGATCTGACCCCCGCCGCGGCGCGCGTGCCGTTCGTCTCCACGGTCACCGCGGCCCCGCTCATCGGACAGGAGCTCGACGCGGCGTACTGGTGGCGCAACGTGCGCGAGCCGGTCCGTTTCGCCGAAGCCATGGGCCGCCTCGCGGACGAGGGCATCGGCATCGTCGTGGAGCTCGGCCCTCACCCGGTGCTGCGCCCCTACCTGCGCCGCACGGGACTGACGTACGTGCCGACGCTGCACCGGGACGGGGACGGGCCGCGCGAGGCCGCGGCCGCGGTCGCCGCCCTGCTCGCCGCCGGGGCGGAAGTCGACTGGCAGGTCCACTTCCCGCGACCCGGCCGGGTCGCCGACCTGCCCGCCTACCCCTGGCAGCGCGACCGGCACTGGCACGGCACCCCGCAGGACCTCGTCCTGCACACCAGCGGCACCGGCGTACTGGACCACCCCCTGCTCGGCGAACGGCAGCCCGCGCCCCACCCCCTGTGGAGCGGCACCGTCGAGCCTCAACTCGTGCCCTGGCTCGGCGACCACCGGATCAGCGGCAGTGTCCTCATGCCCGCCGCCGCGTACGTGGAGATGGCCGTCACGGCGGGGGAGCGGGCGCTGGGCCGCCCGGTGGAGGTGCGGCACCTGGAACTCTCCCGCCCCTTCCCGCTCGGATGGCCGGACCCGGCGGGGGCCGCGCTGCAGACCGCCGTCACCCCGGTCGACGGCACGCTGACCGTCAGCACACGGGACTCCCGCGACGCCGAGGTGCAGCCGGTCGTCCGTGGCCAGGTACGCATCCGGCTGGGCAACGCCCCCGGTCCGCTGGACATCGCCGCGGTCAAGGCACGCTGCTCCCGCACGCTCACGGGCCCGGACTTCTACGAGCACTGCCGACGCGTCGGGCTGGAGCTCGGCCCGGCGTTCCGGCTGCTGCGGAGCCTCGAGGTCGGCGAGGGCGAACTGCTGGCGTGGTACCGGCTGGAGCACCCGGCCGACGCCTACACGGTCCACCCCGTACTGCTGGACCAGCCTTTCCAGGCCACCGTCGCACTGGCCGAGCAGCCGACCCGGGAAGCCGCCGGATATCTGCCCTCGGCCTTCGGCGCGGTGCGGGTGTGGCGCACGCCCGCGCCGGAGGGCGTCGTCCACCTGCGGCGCCGCAGCCGCAGCGCCAACGAGGTCTGCTGGGACATCACGTACGCGGACCTCGACGGCACCGTCACCGCCGAGATCGACAAGTGCCGCACCCGGCGCGCCCGCCTCGGCGACCACGCCCCGCTGACGGTCCAGCGCACGGTCCTGCGCGCTGCCCCGCGCCTCTCGGAACACGCCCCGCCGTCCCCGCTGCCCGCTCCCGCCGAGGTGGCGTCCGCCGCCCGGGCGCGCATCGCCGCCGCACGCGCCGACCTCGACGACAGCGGCCACGAGCGGTTCACGGCCGCCGCCGAACGGGCCGGCGCGCACTGCTGGGCAGCGGCCCTGCGCGGCCTGCTGTCCGATACGGGGCAGCGTTTCACCATGACCGATCTGGTCGGCCGGGGTCTCGTACCCCGGCACCGCAGGCTGGTGCGGCTGGTGCTGCCCCTGCTGATGGAGCAGGGGCTGGCCGAGGCCGACGGGGAGGCCTGGCGGCTGACCGACGTCACGGCGCGCCCCGAGGAGTCGCTGCGGAGCCTGCTGGAGGACCACCCCTGCTTCGGCCCGGTCGCGCTGCTGCTCAACAGCCAGCTGCGGCAGCTGCCCGACGTGCTGCGCGGCACCGTCGAACCGCGCGATCTGCTGCCCGTCGGCGAGAGCTTCCTCGAACAGCACCAGGAGACCGCGCCCGCCCAGCGCTTCACCCACCGGGTGGTGCAGGCGCTGCTCGACCGGATCGTCCGCGACTGGCCCGCCGACCGCCCGCTGCGCGTCCTGGAAGTGGGCGCGACCACGACAGCACTGACCGCCGCCGTGCTGCCGCTGCTGCCGGCCGACCGCACCCACTACACCTGCACGGCCCCCGCCCATACCTCCTTCGCCCGCGCCCGGCACCGTTTCGCCGCCTGCCACTTCATCGACCACCGCACCCTCGACCTGGACGCCGACCCGGCCGTCCAGGGCTTCCCGCCGGGCGGCTTCGACCTGGTCCTGGCCGGCGAGGCCCTGCACACAGCCGCCGACCTGACCGCTGCGCTCGGCCATGTGCGCTCGCTCCTCGCCCCGGGCGGCCACCTGCTGGCCACCGAGCGGCACGACGAACGGCTCGACGCCCTGCTGCTGGGCGGACTGGAGTCGCTGTGGAAACGCGGTGACCGGACCCTGCGCCCCACCACCCGGCTGCTGCCGCGCGAGGCATGGACGCCACTGCTGGAGCGGTGCGGCTTCACCCACCCCTGGCAGACAGGGCCCGAGAACCACTCCGTGACGGTGGCCGCAGCGCCCCGGGACGCCGCGGATCCGCCCGGCCTCCCCGAGCCACCGCCGGGCACGGCCTGGCTCGTGGCCACGGAGACCGACGCCGAGACGCCGACTGCCCGGGAACTGGCCGCGCTGCTGGGCCCGGCCACGGTCCTGCCCGCTCCCGCCGACACCGGCGCATGGACGGCGGCACTGCCCGCCGAGGCGGCGCCCCGCATCGTCCTGCTCCTCGCCGAGCCCGACCCGCGGCGGCTCGTCGCCCGGACCACCGACCGCGCGGCCGTCCTGCGCGCCCTGGCCGCCGCCTGCCGGACGCTGCCCGAGGACCGCGGCCCACAGGTGTGGCTGGTGACGCGCCCCACCGGCCTGTTCCCCGCCCCTGAACGCCCCGCGCAACCCGAGGACGCGGCCGTCTGGGGCGCCGCCCGCACCCTGGCCAACGAGCAGCCCGGCCTCGGACTGCGGCGCATCTCTTTCGACCGCACGGCGGACCCGGCCGCGGACGCCCGGCGGCTGGCCGCGGAGCTGCTCACCACGGGCCGCTCCCCGGACGACAGCGGGAGCCCGGACGAGGACGAAGTCGTCCTCACACCGGCCGGCCGCTTCACTCCTCTCCACGTCGAGCACCCGGCCGACGAGCCCCCTGCCGTGGCCGCCGGCGCGCCGTTCCTCCTGGAGGTCCGCGACCCCGGGCCGGCCCGGCGCCTGGCCTGGCGGGAGGCACCCGTCCCGCGGCCCGGCCACGGCGAAGTCGTCGTCGAGATGCGCGCGGTGGCGCTGAACTACCGTGACCCCCTGCGCGCCAACGGCCTGCTGCCCCCGGAGGCCGTGGAGGACAGCCCGCTCAGCCGCGGACTGGGCACCGACGGCGCCGGCATCGTCCGCGCCGTCGGACCCGGAGTGCGTGACGTGGCGGTCGGAGACCGCGTCTGCGGCGCCGTTCTCGCAGCCCTCGCCTCGCACGCCGTCACCCGCGACTACAACTTGATCAAGATCCCCGACGGAATGAGCTACGCCGAGGCGGCGACCTTCCCCGTCGCGTTCCTGACCGTTCATCAGGCCCTGGCCGACCAGGCGGGTCTGGCCGCCGGTGAGACGGTCCTCGTGCACGGCGGCGCCGGTGCCGTGGGCCTGGCCGCACTGCAATGCGCCCGGGCCCGGGGCGCCCGCGTCATCGCCACCGCCGGGACCGAGACCAAACGGGCCATGCTGCGCAGCCTCGGGGCCTGGCACGTACTGGACTCACGCAGCCTGGACTTCGTCCCACGGGTCCGCGAACTCACCGACGGCCGGGGCGTCGACGTCGTCGTCAACTCCCTCAGCGGTGAGGCGATCGCCCATGGACTCGACCTGCTGCGCCCGGGCGGCCGCTTCATCGAACTGGGGAAACGGGACATCTTCCTCAACAACCCGCTGCCGATGCGCCCGTTCGACCGCAGCCTGACGTTCATCGGCTTCAACCTCGACCCGGTCCTGCTGGACCGCGACCGCGGCTCCCGCCTCGTCGCCGACGTCGTGGCGCTCATCGACCGCGGCGTGTACCGGCCGTTGCCGCACACCGTCTACCCGGCCGCACGGGTGGAGGAGGCCTTCCAGGTCCTCCAGCACTCCCGGCACGTCGGCAAGGTGGTCGTCTCCTTCGATCCCGCCGACGGGAACGCGCTGGACGAACCCGTTCCCGTCCGGCCCGCACCCCGCCCGGCCACCCTGGACGCCGACGGCACCTACCTGGTGACCGGCGGGCTGAGCGGATTCGGTGCCGCCACCGCACGGTGGCTGGCCGACCAGGGAGCCCGGCACCTGGCGCTGGTCTCTCGCAGCGGTTCGGCCGGCCCCGAGGCGCCCGCCCTCCTCGAAGACCTGGCCCGGCGCGGCGTACACGCCACCGCCTACGCCGCCGACGTCACCGACGAGTCGGCGTTGCGCCGGGTCGTCGACGCGGTCGACGCCTCCGGCCACCGGCTGCGCGGCGTCGTGCACGCCGCGATGCACCTTGACGACGCGCCCCTGTCCGAACTCACCGACGACCGCTTCGCCGCCGTCCTCGCCCCCAAGGCACACGGCGCCGCCCAACTCGACCGCCTCACCGCCGGCCACGACATGCACCTGTTCGTCACCTACTCCTCGATCGCCGCCGCCGTCGGCAACATCGGCCAGGCCCCCTACGCGGCCGGCAACGCCTACCTGGAGGCCCAGGCGCGTGCCCGGCGCGCCCAGGGGCACCCCGCCACCGCCCTCGCCTGGGGCCCCATCGGCGACACCGGCTATGTCGCCCGGCACGCCATCAGCGACGCCATGGCCGAGCGGGGCTTCCAGCCCCTCACCGTCGCCGAGGCCCTCACCACCGCCGGTGATCTACTGCGGCCGGGCACCGACGTGGCAGGCGTCGGCCGCTACCGGTGGAGCCGCGCCCGCCGGCTGCTGCCCGCCCTGGCCACCGCCCGTTTCACCGGCCTCGTGCCGGCCGACGCCGGTCCCGGCCCGGAAGGCCGCGCGGACCTGCTGCGCGAACTGGCCGCCATGACCCCGGGCGAGGCCCGGGCCGCGATCACCGGGACCCTGACCCGGCTGCTCGCCACCGTCCTGCACAGCGACCCGGAGGAGCTGGACCCCGCCCGGCCCGTGACCGACTTCGGCCTCGACTCGCTGCTGAGCACCGAGTTCCTGGTGCGCGCCGGCGAGCACTTCGACGTCCGCCTGGCGGCCACCGAACTGATGGGCGGCGACCGCACGCTGACCTACTTCGCGCACCTGGTGCACAGCCGGCTGGACCTCCCGTAGGGGTCCCCGCGAAGGCCGTCTCCTCAAGGACGAGGAGACGGCCCGCGTCGCCTTCAGAGCACCTCGGCCCGCCCCGTGGTGTCGTCGAGGAACCCGCCCGACTGGTGCTGCCACAGCTTCGCGTAGGCACCGTCGGTCGCGAGCAGCTCCTGGTGCGTGCCCTGCTCGACGATCCGGCCCCGGTCGAGGACGACGAGCTGGTCCATGGAGGCGACCGTGCTCAGCCGGTGCGCCACCACGAGCGCGGTCCGCCCGTCCATGAGCCGCCACAGCGCCTCCTGCACGAGGAGTTCGCTCTCCGAGTCCAGGGCGCTGGTCGCCTCGTCGAGCAGCAGGATCGGCGCGTCGCGCAGGATCGCCCGGGCGAGAGCGACGCGCTGGCGCTGACCGCCGGACAGCTTGATGCCGCGCTCGCCCACCAGGGTGTCGAAGCCGTCCGGCAACGCGTCGGCGAACTCCGTGACATGGGCCGCCTCGGCCGCCCGGCGGATCTCGGCCTCGGTGGCGTCCGGCCGGGCGAACGCGATGTTGTCCCGCAGGGTGCGGTGGAACATCGCCGGGTCCTGCGGCACGTACGCGATCTGGCTGCGCAGGTCGGCCTGGCGCAGCCGGCTGATGTCCTGACCGCCCACGAGGATGCGGCCGCCGTCGATGTCCGTCATCCGCAGCAACAGCCGGGTGAGGGAGGTCTTGCCGCCGCCGGACCGGCCGACCAGGCCGACCCTCGCCCCGCTCGGCACGTCCAGGTCGAGACCCTCGAACAGCGGCCTGCCACCCCGGTGGGCGAAGGTCACCTTCTCGAAGCGGATGCCGGCGGACCGGGGCCGCAGCGGCTCCGGCGACGGCGGATCGAGCACGGTGGGAGGCGTCAGGAGCAGCTCGGTGAACTGCGCGGCCTCCGTCATCGAGTTCTCCAGCCGGCGGTAGATCTGGTTGAACTCGAACATGATCCGGGTCGCGTTGCTGTAGTAGGTGAAGGCGACCACGATCGCCTCCACGCCGTTGCCGCCCCCGGCGAGGGTGACCGCGAGCAGCAGACCCATCGCGTTGGTCAGCACCGACATCGGCGCGACCAGCGTGTCGATGCGGAGGTTGCCGTAGTCCCACGACCGCAGCGTGAGCCGGCGCGAGGCTGCGACCCGGGAGCGGTGCTCGGCGGCCTCGCGCTCCTCCGCGGCGAACGCCCGCACCGTGTCCATGTTCATCAGACTGTCGGCGACGTGGCCCGACACCCGGGCGATCGCCTCCTCACGCAGGTCGACCAGGGCCTGGCGGCGCCGGATCAGAGGCGCGACCAGCACCCCGGTCAGGGCGATCATCACCAGCAGTCCGACCACGAGGAGGGGTTCGTAGCGCCACAGCACCACCGCCCCGAACACCAGCGGCACGAAGCTGCCCACGATCTGGAACGTCAGCGTGTCCACGAACTGCTCGAAACGCGAGGCGAAGCTCAGGACGCGCTTGGTCAGCGAACCGGCGAAGTTGTCGTGGAAGAACGCGGCGTCCTTGGCGAACAGCTCGTCCATCCCGATCACGTACAGGTGCTCGATGCCGAGGGCGTCGAGGCGGTTGAGGCAGTGCACGGCGACGCGCCACAGTGCCTCCGCGAACAGCAGGACCCCGACGAAGCCGAGGACGTACGGCACTGCCGAGCCGACCGTGAGGTCCCTGTCGTCGGCGATGCCGCCGACGAGCTTGGCGACGATCAGCGGCGCGATGTAGTTGATTCCGATGTTGCCCAGCGCCATGAACAGCATCGCGGGTGCCGTCAGCCGGCGGAGCCGGGACAACTCCCGTCCGTAGTAACGAAGTGCGAGAAGTACCGAGCGTTTGCCCGGCTGAACCCTGCGCGATCCAGGCGTATCCATCCCACCCCTGTGTCGTTCTGTGGCCGCCCGCCACGCGCCTATGTGCGGGCAGGGGCCATCGCCGCAACGGATGTGTGGAGATTCGGGTCGAGTCCGGAAGTCTGCCGCGACGGCGACCGCGGCGTCCAAGTGTTTTCCGGCCGGGCGGTGGTGCGCAGGGAGCGCCAAGAGGCACGGTCGGCGGACTCGGGGCGGTCGGGGCGGTGGCGCCGGGCCGGCCGGGCGGTTCAGGACGTGCGTGCGCGGGGGCGTCGGTAACGCGGGGGTGTCGGTACCGCCACCCCCGCATCGGGTGTCCAGGCCCAGGGACGGGCCGTGCCGGGGGCGGCAGCATGTGTGTCGTCGGCAACCGGCCGACGGACCGATCCGCCACCGGACATCGGGGGACCCCCATGGACGAGACCTTCGCCAGGCGCCTGACGGGCCTCGCCGGCATCGCCGCCGCGGCCGCCCTCATCATCGAAGTACCGCTCTACTTCGTCTACTCCGGGCCGCCGCCGGACGCGAACGTCCTCACCAGGCTGCTGCTCGGGATCTTCTCGCTGGCGTTCCTGGTCGTGTTCGTGACGGCCTTCCGCGAACTGGTCAAGCGGGTGAACCCGGCCCATGAGTGGGTGGGTTCGCTGGCGTTCGCCGTCGGGCTGGTCTACGTGGCGGTCACCCTGGTCTCCAGCGGGCTCGAGGCCGGCGCGGTCATCGCAGCCGACCGTGCGATCGATCCGACCATCGCGGTCAGCGGCACCTACGTCCTCTACGGCTCGATCGGCAAGGTGCTGATGGCGCTGTTCCTGACCGTGGTGGGCTTCGGCATCTCCCGTACGAACCTGCTGCCGCGCTGGACCGGCCGCTCCGCCTACGTCCTGGCCGGGGTCAATCTGGCCTTCGTGCCGTCCCTGTTCTTCGGCAACGACCCGGCGGACTTCTACGCGGCGAACGGCTGGGGCACCACCGCGTCGCTGGGCGCGATCCTCAGCTACTGGCTGCTCGCGCTGGGCATCACGACGTACCGCAGCGCCACCAGGAGGGCCGCTCTCCCCGCTCAGCCCAAGTAGATCGGCACCTTCGAGGCCAGATCGCCCAGTGCGTCCCGCTCCGCCTCGGTCGGCGCCCGCCGACCGGTGCCCACCAGCAGCGCGTCCGCGTCGGAGAACGACGGGGGGAACCCGCTCCCGGCGATCTGCTCCAGCATCTCGCGGGACCGGGCGAGCCCCTCCGCGGGCGGCGGCGCGGCGTGGGGGAGGTGGGCGATCAGGTCGAGATGGTGCAGCGTCCACTCCATGACGTACGTGGAGAGGTAGTCGCCCACGGTGAGAACCTCGTCGCGGGTGCCGACCCTGAGACCGGGGTCGGCGAGCTCCGCCGCGCGGCCCGCGGCGGAGCCGACGTCGTCCAGGTGGAACTTCAGCAGATGCGGTTCCCCGTACGCGGCGGCCAGCCGGACGGTCAGCGCGTCGAGCGGGTCGTCTCCGGTCGGCGGCGTGCCGGAGATCTCCCAGTAGGTCAGCGCGTCACGGGTCGGTTCCCCGTCGGCGGGGGTGGCGAGGGTGATCAGGACGTCCTGCGCGTCGATGACCAGATGGCACACCAGGTCCCGCACCAGCCAGCCGGCACAGCCGGACGACCGGGCGAAGTCCTCGTCGGACAGGCCGGCGACCGCCGCGCGCAGCGCCGTCCAGGAGCTTGAGAAGAGATCCACACCGGCAACGTAGGCCGTGCCGTGCGGGCGGACAAGCGTATTGCGGGACGGCGGGACCGCCCGTGCGGCGGCGCCGTGGAGCACAGCGGTTGACGCCGACCCGGTCGGCGCGCCACGGTGAGTAATGTGGTAGGTGCGGTGCATCACCGAAGCCTGAGATCCGAAGGTGGTGGGCATGGCCGTCATGGGGAGGTCCGGATCGCCGGCCGAGACGGACGAGGCCGTGGAGCGCCTCGTCTCGCCGGTCAACTCGCACACCGAATGGGATCCCCTGGAGGAGATCATCGTCGGGCGTCTCGAGGGCGCGACGATCCCTTCGGACCACCCGGTGGTGAGCTGCAACGTGCCGCCCTGGGCCGGGCGGCTCCAGGGACTCGCCGCCGGCTTCCGGTATCCGCGCGTGCTCGTCGAGGAGGCGCAGCAGGAGATCGACGGGTTCATCGACCTGCTGGAGTCCCTCGGCGTCACGGTCAGGCGGCCGGACGTGGTCGACCACCGGCGCCGCTTCGCCACCCCCGACTGGTCCTCCCGGGGCTTCTGCAACACCTGCCCGCGGGACAGCATGCTCGTGATCGGCGACGAGATCATCGAAACGCCGATGGCCTGGCCGTGCCGGTACTTCGAGAGCCACTCCTACCGCCCGCTCCTCAAGGACTACTTCCGCCGCGGCGCGCGCTGGACGGCGGCACCCAGGCCGCAGCTCACGGACGAACTGTTCGATCCGGACTTCCAGGTCCCGAAGGACGGCGAGCCCATGCGGTACATCCTCACCGAGTTCGAGCCGGTCTTCGACGCGGCGGACTTCGTCCGGGCCGGGCGGGACCTGTTCGTCACGCGCAGCAACGTCACCAACCGGATGGGCATCGACTGGCTGCGCCGCCATCTCGGGCCGGGGTACCGCATCCACGAGATCGAGAGCCGCTGCCGCACGCCCATGCACATCGACACGACGTTCGTCCTGCTCGCGCCCGGAAAGGTGCTGGTCAACCCCGAGTACATCGACGTCGACCGGCTGCCCGACGTCCTGAGCTCCTGGGACGTCCTGGTCGCCCCCGAGCCCGACCCGATCGACGAGACGCTGCTCAAGGTCACGTCGATGTGCGGCAAGTGGCTCAGCATGAACGTGCTCATGATCGACGAGCGGCGGGTGATCGCGGAGCGGCACCACACCGGCATGCTGCGCGCCCTGGAGAAGTGGGGTTTCGAGCCGATCCCGTGCGACCTGCTGCATTACGCGCCGTTCGGCGGCTCTTTCCACTGCGCGACGCTCGACATCCGGCGCCGCGGCTCACTCGAGTCCTACTTCGACTGACCGAGGACTCCGGGCCCCGTCAGCCTCCGGGCGCCCCTCAACCGCCGGGCGCCCCTCAGACTCCAGGCGCGCCCAGTCGTCCGGCCGCGAGCGCGGCGAGTTCCGCGGGCGTTCGCGGCCCCGGCTCCGTGTCCGTCAGCCATCCCTGCGCGCGGAGGAGTTCGGCCGCGGCGGCTCCCCACGGCAGCCGCAGGCCCGCCTCCCGGAGGAGGTCGGGGCGGGCCAGTGCCACGGGAGCGGGCCCTGTGCGGACTCCGGACGGGGTGAGGAGCGCCGCGTCGTCGGCCCAGCGCAGCGCGAGGTCGACGTCGTGGGTGGCCATCACCACCGTGGTGCCGGTCCCACGGAGCCCGTCGAGTGTCGTGAGGAGCCGTTCCTGGCCGTCGGGGTCGAGCCCGGCCGTCGGCTCGTCGAGGACGAGGACACGGGGCCGCATGGCGACCGCGCCCGCGATGGCGGTGCGTTTGCGCTGCCCGTAGGAGAGCAGATGGGTGGGCCGGTCTGCCAAGGCGGTGATGTCCAGGGCGGCGAGCGCCTCCGCCACCCGCGCCCGCACCTCCGCGTCGTCCAGGCCCAGATTCAGCGGCCCGAACGACACGTCCTGCTCGACGGACGCCGCGAAGAGCTGGTCGTCCGGGTCCTGCACCACCAGTTGCACGGTCGTCCGCAGCCGGGTCAGGCCCTTGCGGTCGTACGTCACCGGCTGCCCGTCGACCGTCAGCCGGCCCTCGCGGGGTCGCAGTCCGCCGCTGAGGAGCCGCATCAGCGTGGTCTTGCCGCTGCCGTTGCGGCCGAGCAGCACGAGCGCGCGCCCCTCGCGGATCTCGAAGTCGAGGCCGCTGAGCACGGCCGGGCCGTCCTCGTAGGCGAAGGACGCGCCCCGCAGGGCGACGAGGGCGGGCTCGCTCATGTCAGCGGCCTTTCCAGTACGAAGGTGAGGACGGCCAGCGCCGCGAGGAGCACACAACTGGCCGTCGTGAAGCGGACGGAGACACGGGCCTCGGGCACCAGGACGCGCAGGGTGCCGTCGTAGCCGCGCCCGGCGAGCCCGGCCTGGAGGCGGACCGCCCGGTCGAAGGCCCGCACGAACGCGGTGGCGCCGAGACCGCCGAGGGACCGCCAGGCCGCGGCCCGCGTGGTGTGCCCGAGCCGGGCCGCCTGCGCGTCACGGACCCGGCGCACGGAGTCCAGCAGCAGGAAACTCATCCGGTACGTCACGAGCGCCACGTCGACGACCGGCGCGGGCACCCCGGCCCGGACCAGCCGCGGCAGCAGGTCGGACATGGGCGTGGTGAACGCGAACAGCAGCACCCCCAGGGAGGCCGCCGAGGTGCGCAGCAGCAACTCCCCGGCCCGGACCGGCCCGTCACCGGCGAGGGAGACGAAGCCGCCCGGCCCGCCGACCTGCACGAGCAGCGTCAGCGCGCCGGTCACGCAGAAGCCCAGCGGCACCCGGTAGGCCCGCCACAGCCGGAGCCAGGGCACGCCCGCCGGCCCCAGCAGCACCACCAGGGCGGTCAGCAGCACCAGAGCCGCGCCCGGCCAGGGCGGCAGCGAGATCGCCAGGAGGGTCAGACCCAGCCCGAGCACGGCCTTGTCCACGGGATGGCGGCGGCGCCAGCGACTGCTGTGCGCCGCCGCGTCGATCGGCAGCACGCGGCTCAGGCCCCTTCGGCCGTGGACTCCTCGGCGGTACCGTCCGCCGGGTTCCCGGAGTCCCGCTCCCGCTCCAGCGCCCGCCGCTCACCCTGCCGCCTGCCCCGGCGCAGTCCGAAGTAGTAGGCGAGGACACCGGAGCCGATGGCCGCCTGGAGGGAGAACAGCGCCGACTCGATCTCACCGGACGGCGGTTCGTACAGGGGCGAGAACCAGGGCTTGTAGTCCGGCTCGATCTCGGTGATCGCCGTTTCCGCCTCGCCGTCGGCGCCCGTGAACGGCTCCTTCTTGTGGTCGCCGAGGCCGAGCGCGAGCGGCAGCACGGCGAGCGCGGCCACGGCGAGCAGCAGCAGGAGGTTGATCTTGGTGTTCCTGCTCATCGGGCCACCTCCTGGGTCTCGTTCCGGGACTGCTTGTCGGCGAGGAGCACACCCAGCCTGGTCAGTTCGCCCTTGCTGGACTGCACCAGCAGCCGCATCACGAGCACCGTCAGCAGTCCCTCGCTCACCGCGAGCGGGATCTGGGTGACGGCGAAGATGGAACCGAACTTGCCGAGGGCGCCCAGGAACCCGCTGCCCGGGTCGGGGAACGCGAGCGCCAGCTGCACGCTCGTGACGCAGTAGGTGGACAGGTCGGCGACGAACGCGGCGGAGAACACGGCGACCATCAGCGGCACGTCGTAGCGGCGCAGCAGCCGGTACACCGCGTAACCCGCCCAGGGGCCGGCGATCGCCATGGAGAAGACGTTGGCGCCGAGCGTGGTCAGACCGCCGTGCGCGAGCAGCAGCGCCTGGAAGAGCAGGGTGATGGTGCCCAGCACCGCCATGGCGGGCGGCCGGAACAGGATGGCCCCCAGGCCCGTGCCGGTGGGATGGGAGCAACTGCCGGTGACGGACGGCAGTTTCAGGGCGGACAGGACGAACGTGAAGGCGCCGGAGGCGCCGAGGAGCAGGGTGCTCTCGGGGTGCTCGCGCACCTCACGGGTGAGCGACCGGACTCCGTGGACGACGAACGGCGCGGACGCGACGCCCCAGGCGACGGCGTGCGCCGGAGGAAGGAAACCCTCGGCAATGTGCATGGCTCAGCAGACCCTCTCCAGCACCTCGTGGATGGTTGACGCGCCTTGGCCGGTCTCCTGGCTCACGGGTCCCACCGCCCGTACTCCGCCTTCCCGGGTCCGTGAGGACCCAGTGGCTGCCCGCGAGGGCTGGAGCCGGACTTCCCGATCACAGTGGCGAGGGCCGCACCGGCATCACACCGGATTTCCCGTTCACCAAGGCGTGGTGACAGTAATGCCGAGATAAGGGCCATGACAAGCCAGCCGAGGGGGCGCGCGAGGGGGCGCGTGAAGGGGCGACCGCTCGCACACCGGCGCGGGAGGGCTCAGTCGTCACCCTCGTCGCCCTCGTCCTCCCCGTTCTCCTCGGACCGCGGAGGCTGTTCCTGCCGGGGCTTGTCCGCCTTCTCCGGCGGGCCGCTGCTCACTTCCGGAGTGGGGCTGGTGGGGCCGGGCGTCGGTTCGGCGAGGGTCGGGGTGTCGGGTGCCGTGGGGGAGGGGGTGACATCGGCCACTGTGCCGGCGGCCGGAGTCGTGGCGGCCGCCGGGGCGGAGGCCAGGGGGTCGGCGGAGTCGGCGGAGTCGCCGGGCGAGGGGGCGGCCGGGCTGCTCGCGGACGGGGACGCGTCGGGTTCCGTGCCCTCCGTCGCGGTGTCGTCGGGCGAGAACAACTGCATGCCGGCGAGCATCGCGGCGAGGAAGACGGCCGCCGCGGCCACCACCGCGGCCGTTCTCCGGTGGTTGCCGAGACCGTTGCGCGGCGCGGCGCGACGGGAACGCCCGCCCGGGGCGGTCCGGGACCCCGTGGGCAGCGCGTGCGCGGTCGGGGCGCCGGTGCCGGCCGCCGCGTACGGTCCCGGCCCGGAGGACGGCCCCCGGGACGCCGAGTACGGCCCGGTCGCGGCGGCCGGCCCCGGGGACGACGCGTACGGCCCGCTCCCGGAGGCCGGCCCCGGCGGCACCGCCTCCGGCAGCGGCTCGGGCAGCCCCCGCCAGGCGCCGCCGGCGAACCACTCGGCGGCCTGCTGGGCCGTGGGCCGGTCCTCGGGCTGCTTGGCGAGCAGGGCGAGGAGGTAGCTCTCGAAGGCCGGCGGCAGACCGGAGACACCGAGTTCCCGGGGCGGTACGGGGGTGTTGTCGAGATGCTGGTGCAGGAGCGCGACGGCGGTGTCGGCCTGGAAGGGCGGGCGGCCGCTGAGGAGCTGGTAGAGCACGCACCCCAGGGAGTACATGTCGGAGGCGGGACCCGCGGGCCGGCCCAGGGCCCGTTCGGGCGCGAGGTAGAGGCCGGTGCCGACGATCTGGCCGGTGGCGGTGAGCGCGGCGCCCGGGTCGTCGAGGAATCGCGCGATGCCGAAGTCGCCGATCTTGAGGGTGCCGCCCGCGTCCAGCAGGAGGTTGGCGGGTTTGACGTCCCGGTGCACGATGCCCTGCTGGTGCGCGGCGGCGAGTCCGGCGGCGGCCTGCGCGGCGAGTCGGGCCACCTGCTCGGCGGGGAGCGCGCCGGAGGCGGACAGCACCCGGGCGAGGCTGTCGCCCTCGACCAGCTCCATCACCAGGTACAGCCGGTTGTCGTACTCGCCGAAGTCCAGGACCCCGACCACGTTGGGGTGGTTGAGACGCCCGGCCGTCTGCGCCTCCAGACGGAACCGGGAGGCCGCCGTGGCATCGGTGTCCTGAGGCAGCAGCAGCTTGACGGCCACCGCTCTGGCGAGCGTCTCGTCGTACGCACGCCAGACCTCTCCCATTCCGCCGCGCCCGATCTCAACGTCCAGCCGGTAGCGGCCCGCTAGCAGCACTCGTCCTCGTCCTATGCTCTTGGGAAGGTCCTCGCCGCAGGCCGCAACTCCCCGCGTCGGAGCGGGGGTTGGTTGGGGGGTGCCGCAGCCGACCCAGGATACTGGCGCCGCGTGACCATCGTTCCCCGGTGCGGTGCCCTGGGACGGCACGGCCCCGGAAACCGGGGAGCGCAGCAGCGTCCCGCCGGGGGTGACGGCGCGGCGCGTGGGGTTGCCGGCGCTGTCCCCCGTGCCTCCGGACACCGGCCGGGCCGCCGCTGTCCCTTCCCTCTTCCCTCTCTTTCCTCCCTTTCCTCCCTGCGCCCGCGCCCGTCGTCAGGCCGCCGCTGCCGCCCCCAGCGGCCGCTTCTCGCGGCGCGGCAGCAGTGCCACCGCCAGGGCGGGTACGGCCGCGAGGAGCAGCCAGGGCACGGCGGCCGGGAGGCCCGCGTCGAGCAGGGAACCGGTGGCCGCGCTGCCCGCGAGGACGATCAGGCCCGAGACGGACGACAGCGCACCCATGTAGAGGCCGATCCGGCCCTCCTCGGCGAGGTCGGGCACCCAGGCGCGGGCGGCGGGCACGACCAGCATCTGCCCCACGGTGAGCAGCACGACGAAGCCCGCCGCCGGCAGCAGCCCGGCCGTACCCGTCCAGCCCGCGGGGCGCGCCGCTGCCACCACCGCGAAACCCGACGCGATCAGCAGCAGCCCGGCGGTCATGGAGCGGCGCAGGTCGAGCCGGTCGCCCGCCCAGCGGGTCACGGGCATCTGAGCGAACACCACCAGCACCGAGGACAGGGCGAACAGCCAGGACAGCGGCGCCTGGGAGCCCGCCGCGCGCTGCACCTCGTCCGGCAGGGCGAGGTAGAGCTGGTTGTAGGCGAGCAGGTACGTGCCGTACGCGCAGCACAGCGCCAGGAAGCGGCGGTTGCGCAGCAGCGCCCGAGCCCCGCCCTTTTCCCGGGTCCGGACCCTGCCGGGGATGTGCTGCGGCATCAGCCACACGTGCCCGGCGAGGACGAGCACGAACACCGCGGCACCCGCGAGGCACGCGGTGCGGAAGTCGACGGCGAGCAGCAGCGCGCCGAGCAGTGGCCCGACGAAGGCCCCGGCCTGGCCGGCCACGCTGAACAGGGCCAGCAGACGGGTGCGTGAGCCGTGTCCCGCCTCCTCCCAGACCACCGCCTGGCGGGCCACCTCGGACTCCACGGCGGGGGAGAACAGCGCTGCGGCGAAGCCGATCACCAGAACCGCCCCGATCACGGCCCAGGTCGCCTGCGCGTACCCGAGCCACGCGAACCCGGCGATCCGCAGGACGCAGCCGGCCAGCACGACCGGGCGTACGCCGTAACGGTCGACGAGCGCGCCCCCGACCACGAACAGGCCCTGCTGGCTGAAGGTGCGCAGCCCGAGCACGAAGCCGACCAGCCAGCCCGCCATGCCGATCGCGGTGCCGAGGTGCTCGGCGAGGAACGGCAGCACGGCGAAGAAGCCGACGTTGAAGGCGAGTTGGGTCACGATCAGCAGCCGCAGCAGCGGGGACAGGTCCCGCCAGAGCCGCCAAGTGCTCTCGCGTGGGGCCCCGGGCGTCGAGCCGTCGGGTGTCTTGTCGCCGTTTGCGGGGGCGGCCCGGCGGGTCAGGGCGCGGGATATGAGGCCTGTCATCGTTCTTCTCTCGGTGAGAGGGACACGGGGGTCGGGAGGGCGTCGTCGGGGTCCGGCCGCTGCCGCGGGGCGGGCACGACCAGGTCGCCGGGCGGCTGCTCCGGGCTGCCGGCCCGCCCGCGCCGCCGGGGCAGTCGCACGCCGCCGGCGGCCGTCACCGCGAGGGCACCGAGCAGGGCGAGTACGGCGGCGGGGAAGAGGACGGCCCAGGGGGCGCGCTCGGCGTACGGTTGGTTCTCGGCGAGCAGCAGACCCCACTCGGGGGACGGCGGCTGCGCGCCCAGACCGAGGAAGCCGAGCGCGGCGAGGCCCAGCGCGACGCCGGGCAGCCGGAGCAGGGCGTGCCGGGCCACCGGCGGCAGGACGGCGGGCAGCAGTTCGTGCCGGAGGAGGTACCACCGCCCGGCGCCGAGCGCACGGGTGGCGGCCAGGTGGGTGGTCGCACGCTCCTGACGCAGCAGGGAGGACGTGTGCGCGGCCAGCGGGGACCAGGCCACGACGCCGACGGCGAGGGCGGGCGCCCAGGGGCCGCTGCCCGTGATGCCCGTGACGAGGAGCCCGGCCAGGACGGGCGGTACGGCGCTGACGGTGTCGACCAGCGGCCCGGACAGCCGCGGCAGCAGCCCCAGCAGCAGCCCGGCGACCAGGGCCGCGGCGCTCACCGCGAGCGCCGTGCCGAGGGTGTTCAGCGCGCCGTGGGCGACCCGGGCGAGGACGTCCCGGCCCAGCGCGTCCGTCCCGAACGGGTGTGCCGGGGAGGGGCCTTGCAGCCGGGCGAGGGTGTCCAGGGCGAGCGCGTCACGCGGCAGGCCGAGGCCGATGACGGTGGCGAGCAGCGCCCCGTACAGCAGGGGCTGGGCGCGGGGCGCGGGTGCGGCCGGCCGGTGCAGGGAGCGCAGGGCACCGTCGCGCAGCGCGGGCCCGATCAGCAGCCGGGCCGCGAGCCGGGCGAGGGCGCCGGCGGTGGCCGCGAGCAGGACGAGGGCGAGCGTGCCGGTCTGCAGCGCTGGCAGGTCCTGGGCGAGCGCGGCCTGCAGGGTGAACCGGCCCAGGCCGGGGATGTCGAAGATCTGCTCGACGGCGACGGATCCGCCGGTCAGACCGACCACGAACAGGCCGAGGTTGGGCAGCAGTCCGGGCACACAGCGGCGCAGGGCCTGCCGTGCCACGGACTTCGGCGGGACCCCGCGGGCCGCGGCGGCCGGCGCCCAGGGTTCGGCGAACGCGCCGGGCAGCAGGTCGTCCAGCATCCGCCCGAGGACCGCGCCGGCGGGCAGACCGAGGGCCAGCGAGGGCAGCACCATCCACTGCGGCCCGTACCAGCCCAGGGCCGGCAGCCAGCCCAGGTGCACGCCGATCACCGCGGCGAGCACCGAGGCGACGAGGAACTCGGGCAGCGCGGCCAGCACCGCGGTCGCCGTGCCTCCGGCCCCGCGCGCGCCGAGCCGGCCCCGCGCGCCGAGCCGGAGCGTACGGGCGCACACGGCGCTCACCGTGACCGCGGCGACGACGAGGGCGCCGGACATCAGCAGCAACGACACGCCGAGCGCCGGCGCGACGGAGGGCAGCACCGGGGCGCCGGACACCCACGAGGTGCCCGCGTCCCCGTGCAGCAGCCCGCCCAGCCAGTGGCCGAGCAGGGCCGACGGGCCGTCGCCGAGCCCGAGTTCGTCGCGGATGGCGGCCAGCGTCTCGGGTGTCGGGTCGCGGTCCGCCGAGCGGGACTTGAGGATGGTCAGCGCCGGATCGGTGCGCGACAGCCACGGCAGCAGGCCGATCGCGCCCACCAGGCCGGCTGTGAGCACGACCCGCCACAGCAGCGTCGGGCCGCCGCCGCGCGCGAGCACGCGCAGGGCGGCCAGGGCCTTGGACAGGGATGACATCGAGGCGTCCAGCGTCGTCGTGTCGCTCAGGCGAAGGGGATCTCGAAGTGCACCACGCCGCTGCCGCCGCCGGGCACTTCTTCCCGCTCGTCGCACACGACCTTGCCCAGGGTCCGCCACAGGCCCAACGCGCCGGGCGAGTGCGGATACGTGTGCAGATACACGGACCGGTAACCACCGTCGGCCCGCGCGAAGTCCAGCAGACCCTCCACCAGCCGCCGGGCCAGGCCCCGCCGCCGGTGCTCGGGGCGCACGTACACCCGCCGGAGCTGTGCCGTCTCGCCCGAGGGGAATCGCTCAGCCAGCCAGCGCGGGTTCGGCGGATGCGCCGGGCCGCGCGCGTCCAGCGCCGCCGTGGCCGCCACCGTCCCGTCCCGCTCGTCCACGGCGACCAGGAGCGTGTGCCGCGGCGGTGCGAGGTAGAAGGACGCGGGATCGATGATGTCGGCGTGCCAGCCCGGCACGTACCCCGTCCCGAAGTCGTGGTATACCGCGTCGAGCATCACCGCCCGAGCCCCGCCGATGTCCTCCGCCGTGGCCGCCCTGATGCTGTAGTCGTGCATTTGCACATCATATGCAATAGCTATGCGGCCGAGAATGCCGAGGTGACGTGGCTCAGCACACACAGCCAGCGACCGTCCCGCTTCACGAACACGTCGGTCGTCCACTCGTCGGCGTCGTACCGCTCGCCCCGGAAGTGGGCCGTGTTCGTCACGCGCCCGGTGACCAGGGCCGTGTCGCCGTAGACGCGGACCCTGGGGCGGGTCCTGAGGTCCATCGCCGAGTGGGTGAGGTCTCCGGAGCGCACGAGGGAGAGAAACTTCTCCTTCGGGTCGATCCCCGACTCGGAGACGATCACCCACTCGTCCGCCATGAAGCGCGCGATCCTGGTGGGGTCGTTGGCGACGATCGCGGCGGCCCACTCCTTCGCCAGATCGACGAAGCCGAGGACGTCCGCTGATTCGTCACCGGGTTCCTGCGCTGCTGCTTCGGGACTGTCGTTCATATCGTGACCAGAGCCTGAGATGCCGGACAGGGCGGGCCGCGCTCAGCTCTCGGCCGGGGTGAGCACCACGAAGTCCGCGTTCGCCGGGTCGAGGCAGACGGCCAGGCGGCCGACGCCCTCCGCGTCCTCGGGCCCCATCTGCACACTGCCGCCGTTCTCGGTCACCTTGGCCACCGCGGCGTCGCAGTCCTCCACGGCGAAGACCGGGTGCCAGTACGGCCGGCCGTTCGTCAGCGAGAGGTTCTCCCTGCCCATCTCCATGAGACCGCCGTGCATGCGCTCCTCGGGCAGCCCCGCGGGAGTGATGAGGGTGTACGTGCCTCCGCCGCCCGGCAGCTCCATGTCGCTGAACTGCCAGCCGAACAGGCCGCCGTAGAACTCCCTCGCGGCCGTCGCGTCGCTCGTGAGCAGTTCGGTCCACGACAGCGAGCCCGGCTGGTCGACCAGGTCGACGCCCTTGTTCGTCCCCGGCTGCCAGACGGCGAACTGGCCGCCCAGCGGGTCGCTGTACTGCGCCATCCGGCCCCAGTCGTCGAGGTCCATCGGCGCCACCCGGACGGTGCCGCCCGCCTGCTGCACGGCCTCCGTCGTGGCGTCCGCGTCGGTGACGCCGAAGTAGAGCATCCAGGCCGAGCGCGCGCCCTCCTCCGTGAGCTTGCCGAGACCGGCGACGGTCTTGCCGTCCTTCCGGAACATGCCGCCTTCGAAGTCCTCGCTCCCGCCCATGGACTCGTAGTCCCACCCGAGCACGGCACCGTAGAAGGCCGCGGCGGTCCGCACGTCCGGAGTGCCGAGGTCGAGCCAGCAGGGGGAACCGGGGGCGAACTCCGTGGTGATCATGACGATGCTTCCCTTCCGCAGATTCGGTGTGCTCAGCGTGACACCGGGCACTGACAACCGCCTGTCGGCCGGGCCCGGTCGGCGGATCCCCGGGCCGTCCGCCCCTGTCGGCTCGTACGGCCGTGGAATCATCGGCGCCATCGCCCGGTCGGGTGATCGCGGAATCCCGTGCGGTGAGGTGGTGGGCGGCGTGGTGGCCGGCTGGGAGTGGGACGACATGCTGTTCTCGGGGACCGCCCCCTACTACGAGCGGGGACGGCTGCCGTACGCCCCCGGCCTGGCGGACGCACTCGCCGGGGCGCTGCGGCCCGACGGGAAGGGACGCCTCGTCGACGTGGGCTGCGGGCCCGGGACCGTCGCCCTGAGCCTCGCGCATCTGTTCGGCGAGATCGTCGGCGTGGACCCCGACCACGGGATGATCGCCGAAGCCGGGCGCCGGGCCGCCGACCGGGGAGTGGGGGAGAAGACCCGGTGGGTGCGGGCCCGGGCCGAGGATCTGCCCGCGGGGCTCGGCACGTTCGACGTAGCCGCCTTCGCGCAGTCCTTCCACTGGATGGACCGCGACCTGGTCGCGGCGACCGCCAGGGACATGCTCCGGCCGGGCGGCGCCCTGGTGCACATCTCGGACCTGAAGACGGAACACCGCGCCCTCGACGGCCTGCCGTACCCGCCGGTCCCCTACGCGGCGGTGGACGAGCTGGTCAAGCGGTATCTGGGACCAGTGCGGCGAGCGGGCCGCGGAGTGCTGCCGCAGGGCACGCCGGGCGGAGAGGCCGAGGTGTTCGCCCGGGCGGGATTCTCCGGCCCCCGGCGTCTGGTCGTCCCCGGCGGGCAGGCGCTGGAGCGGACCTTCGACGATGTCGTCGCCTGGGTGTTCTCCATGTCGTTCTCGGCGCCGCATCTGTTCGGAGGGCGCCGGGACGACTTCGAAGGGGACCTGCGACGGCTGCTGCGGGAGGCCTCTCCGGAGGGTCGCTTCTGCGAACGCGGGCCGAGCACGGAGGTGTTCGTCTGGCGGAAGGACCCCTCCGGGCGCTGACCCCGGGAGGCGCCGGGGACCGCATCAGTGCACCGACATGCCGCCGTCGACGAAGACCGCCTGTCCGGTGATGTAGGCGGACGCCGGGCTCGCCAGGAACACCGCCGCTCCCGCGAAGTCCTCGGCCAGTCCGTTCCGCCCGATCAGCGTGCGTTCGGCGAGGGCGGCCACCTTCTCCGGATCCGACGACAGCCGCGCGTTGAGCGGTGTCATGACGAACCCCGGCACCAGCACGTTGCACGTGACGCCGCGCGGCGACCACGCCTCGGCCTGCGACCGGGCCAGCGACTCCAGGCCGCCCTTGGAGGCGCCGTAGGCACCGCTCTGGACGAAGGCCCGGTGTGCCTGCTGCGAACTGACGTGCAGGATCCGCCCGTAGCCGCGCTCCGCCATGCCCGGGCCGAAGCGCTGGCCCAGCAGGAACGGCGCGTCCAGGTTGACGGCCATCGTCAGGTCCCAGACGTCCTCGGTGAGTTCGTCCATGGGCGGGCGCACGTTGATCCCGGCGCTGTTGACGAGGATGTCCGGTTCCCCGAACGCCTCGACGGCCCGCTCGGCGGCCGTCCGCACACCCTCGCGCGTACTCAGGTCCGCGCCGACCCACGCGGCACGGCAGCCCTCCGCCGTCAGTTCCTCGACCGTCGCGGTCAGTCCGGCCTCGCCACGGGCCACGACCACCACGCTCGCCCCGGCGCGCGCGAGGGCACCGGCGATGGCGCGGCCGATGCCGGAACTGCCGCCCGTGACCACCGCGGTCCGGCCGTGCAGGGAGAACAACTCGGAGAGATAAGCCTGGGTGGCCGGCGTGGCTGCTGTCGACATGACGAGCACTCTAGAACGGCTGTCCGCAGCACCGGTGGCCGCGTGCGACCCGCGGCACACGGGCAGTGCTCTGGATCACATGGCGTGGATTGAGTGCCCTGCCCGGGCGGTGTCCGTACCCACGGGTGACGGAGCGGTGCCGGATGCGAGGATGAGGCGCCATGACAGCTGGGCGGTGGGCTCGCACGATACGGGCCGCGGTGTTCGCGGCCGTCTGTGTCGTGCTCGCCGCCCTGGGGCACGTCATGATGTCCGGCGACCACGTGCCCCTCCGGACGCTGCTGGCCGGCTGGGCCGTGACGGGCGTGGCGGGCTGGTGCCTGGCGGGCCGCGAGCGCGGACTCCGGCTGGTCGTCACCGTCGCCGTGGCCGTCCAGACGGCCCTGCACTCGGCGTTCTCCCTCGCGTCGCCGGGAGCGCCGGACTCCATGGACATGGGGACCGGCGGTACGGGATCGACCGGGCACGGCATGGGATCCACGGAGTCCATGCCCATGCACATGTCCCCGTCCACACCCATGTCCCCGTCCATGCCGACGTCCATGTCCGAGCACATGGGGCATGCGGGACACACCACCGGTGGTGACTCGTCCCTCGGCATGCTCGCCGCCCACCTGCTCGCCGCCCTGCTGTGCGGCCTGTGGCTGGGGCACGGGGAGCGGGCCGTCTTCCGTCTCCTGCGCGCCGTGGGCGGCCGGCTGGCCGCGCCGCTGCGGCTGCTGCTCGCCCTGCCCGCACCGCCGCCCCCGCCCGTGCGCGTACGGCGGCGATCCTCGGACCGGGCGCCGCGCCTCCTCCTGCTCGTCCACGCGATCACCTCTCGAGGGCCACCCGTGGGGACCGCTGCCGTCTGACGGCAGCCGGTGAGTCCCGGGGCGGCCCCTGCGCGCCCCGGTGCCGTACGGGTCCGGCCCATCGGGTCCGGCCCGTCCCTCACTCACGGGACCGCGGCCGTGCGCGCACGCCCGGCCTCACGCAGGCCCCGTGCCCGCCCTCCCGCGGTCCCGGAATCCCGAGAAGGACACCAGGTGATCACTCCTGCCCTGCCCGTTTCGCACGAGAGAAGAGAGCCCCCGGCGTCGGCCGACGAGTCGGTGACCGCCTGGGCGCTGGCCGCCCGCGGCGGTGACGCCGTCGCCGTCGACCACTTCGTGCGGGCCCTGCACCGCGACGTCATCCGCTACGTCGCCCATCTGTGCGCCGATCCGCAGGCCGTCGACGATCTGGCGCAGGACACGTTCCTGCGGGCGCTCGGCAGCCTGCACCGGTTCGAAGGCCGCTCCTCGGCCCGTACCTGGCTGCTGGCGATCGCCCGGCGCGCGGTGGCCGACAGCCTCCGCCACACCGCCGTCCGCCCCCGCCCGGCCGACCTGCCCGACTGGGAGCCGGCGGCCGAGCTCGCCCAGCCGCGCGGACTGCCGGGCTTCGAGGACGGTGTGGCGCTGCTGGAACTGCTGGCCTCACTGCCGGACGAGCGCCGTGAGGCGTTCGTCCTCACCCAGATGCTGGGCCTGCCCTACGCGGAGGCCGCCGAGCTGAGCGACTGCCCGGTCGGCACCGTCCGCTCCCGCGTGGCCCGCGCCCGGGCGACGTTGATGGCTCTGCTCGCCGAGGCGGAGCAACCGGCTCCGGCCGCGTCATCACCCGCCCTGGCCGCGGCCTGACACCCCGTGAGTGCCCGCCGGGTCTCTCCGGCGGGCACAGGGCCGCGTGCGAGCGGGCCCCGGCCCGGTCGGCGCACGGGTACTCCATGAGGGCGGCGCCGTCGCGACGGGCGCCCAGCTCGGCCGGGAGCGGTTCACCCAGCTGGGTGCGGAGGACGCGCTCGAACAGCGGGATGTCCCGAGCCAACGGCACCCGAGCCGCAGCGGTCTTCGCCGCTGCCTTCGGCCCATCGCCCCGCCCGGATTGCTGGTGTGGACCTCGGCGACTGGGCGGACCATGTCAGGCCTGTGTGACCTCGACCGGCAGCTTCTTGATGCCGTTGACGAAGTTGGAGCGCACCCGCGGCACCCCGCCCGCCAGTCGGATGTCCGCCAGACGCGGGATCAGTTCCTCGAACATGATGCGGATCTCGGTGCGTGCGAGGAGGTTGCCCAGGCACAGATGCGGGCTGCCCTTGCCGAAGGTGACGTGGTCGTTGTCCGTCCGTGTGACGTCGAAGTCGTAGGGGGCGTCGAAGACCTCCTCGTCGCGGTTGCCGGAGGCGAACCACATCACCACCTTGTCGCCCTCCCTGATCCGCTTGCCGCCCAGCTCGACGTCGCGCGTGGCGGTGCGGCGGAAGTGGTAGACGGGGGAGGCCCAGCGCAGGAACTCCTCCACCGCGCCCGGGATCAGCGCGGGGTCCTCCTGGAGACGGGCCAGCTGCTCGGGGTGCTGGATGAGGGCCAGCATGGAGTGGGAGATGGTGTGGCGGGTCGTCTCGTTGCCGGCGACGACCAGGAGCAGGAAGTAGTTGTCGAAGTCCTGCGGGGAGAGCGGAACTCCGTCCCGGGGGGTGGTGTTGACCAGGCGGGAGATCAGGTCCGTGCCGTCGCCGCCCCTACGCTGCCGCGCCAGCTCCCGCCCGTACTCGAAGACCTCCAGCGACGCGGGGGAGCGGAAGGGCAGGTCGCGGAACTGCTCGCTCTCCTCGCTGTGCAGCAGGACGTCCGCGTAGTCGGGATCGGTGTGGCCGATGATGCGGTTGCCCCAGTCGATGAGCTTCTGGTTGTCCTCCGGGGGGACGTCCAGCAGCCGGGCGAGGACGTTGATCGGGAAGTCCGCCGACACGTCCGCCACGAAGTCGAAACGGCCCTTGGCGAGGGCGGCGTCCAGGGTCCGCGCGGTCAGGCCGCGCAGGAAGTCGGTGTAGCCGCTGATCACGTTCGCGCCGAACTGCCGCTGGATCAGGCTGCGCAGAGCCCGGTGCCGGACCCCGTCCAGTTCGAGGATCGAGGCCCGTTTCTTGATCTGGTCGTCGTCGACCTCTTCCAGGTTGACGAACTTCGTGGACGTGAAGGTCTCGGAGTCACGGTCGACCCGGACGATGTCCCGGTGCCGGGTCACCGCCCAGAAACCGGAGTTGGGCGCCTCTTCGGGCTGCCAGTGCACCGGGTCCTCGTGGCGCAGGGTGTGGAACATCCGCCAGGGCGTGACGCCGTCCGTGAAGCGGTCCAGGTCGGCGAGGTCCACCTCGGCCAGGGGCAGCGGCTCGCGCACGGCGTCGGGCAGGGTCTCGGCAGTCATCGGGCAAAGCTCCTCGGCGTCACAGGTGGTAGGCGTACTCGGTGAACTCCCAGTCGGTGACGTGCCGGTGGAAGCGTTCGACCTCGTCGCGCTTGTAGGAGAGGAAGGACGTGGTGAAGCCCTTGCCGAGCAGACCGGTCAGGCCGGTGTCCGCCTCCAGCGCGTCGAGCGCGGCGGACAGGGTCTGCGGCAGGACGGCGGAGCGGGCGGTGTCGTAGCCGTAGCCCTCCAGCGGCGCGGGCGGTTCCTCGCCGGCCAGGACGCCCAGCAGGGCGGCGGCCGTCGTCCCGGCGATCGCCAGATAGGGGTTGGCGCTCGCGTCGCCCAGCCGCAGTTCGAGCCGGGCGCCGGAGCCGCGCTCCGGCGGGATGCGCACCATGGCGCTGCGGTTGTCCAGCCCCCAGTCAATCAGCCACGGCGCGAGCGTGTCCGGGCCGAAGCGTTTGTACGAGTTCACGGTGGGGTTGAGGAGCGCGGCCAGGGCGGGCGCGTGGGCGAGGATGCCGGCGACGGCGTGCCGGGCGGTGGCGGACAGGCCGTAGGGGCCCGACGGGTCGTCGAAGGTGTTGCGCCCCTCGGTGTCGTCGCAGGACAGGTGGAGATGGAAGCCTGAGCCGCCCGCGTCGTTGAAGGGTTTCGCCATGAAGGTGGCCAGTCTGCCTTCCTTGCGGGCCAGTTCCTTGATCGCGGCCTTGAAGCGGAAGGACCGGTCGGCGGCCGACGCGGCGTCGGAGTGCGCCAGGTTGATCTCGATCTGGCTGCCGTCGAACTCATGGTTGCCGCTGATCGCCCCGACTCCCAGGTCGCGCACGTGGCGCAGGGTGCGCAGCAGGTGGTTGTCCGGGTCGGCGCGCAGCCCGGCGGTGTAGACGACGCCGGGGTCGGATGCGTAGCGGCGCCAGCCGCCGGCCGGGTCCGGGTCGCACAGGAAGTACTCCAGCTCGGGTCCGACCACCGGCCGCAGCCCGTGCTCGGCGCACCGGGCGAGGACGGCGCGGAGCAGGTCGCGGGGTGACTCCGGCGCGGGTGCGCCGGCCGCCGGGTCGACGACCTCACCCAGACAGACGGCCACCCCCGGCTCCCAGGGCAGCGGCACCAGCGTGTCGAGGTCCGGGCGTACGCAGATGTCGGGCAGCCCCGCGTCGAGGCCACCGCTGACCGGGACCACGTCGCCCTGCGGGCTGGTGTGGTAAACGGCCCGGCAGAACGCGAGCCCGTGCTCGCAGGCCCGGGGCAGCTCCTCCAGCAGCACGTCACGCGCCCGGTCGGTGCCGATGAGGTCGGGATAGGTCACCCGGACCACGTCGATGCCGTCGGCGGCGAGCCGCTCCATGTGGCGACGGACTTCTTCAAGGTCGTGTGCGCTCACCGTTGTCTCCTCGGCGGACGTCGGGACACCTCCGGGACCAGGGGGCCGGGGAGGCGGGTGGCGTGGGGGAACGAGCGGCCGGGCGCGGCGGAGCCAGGGACCGCCCGGACCTTTGTTTGATGCCAAACGGTAGGAGTGGACGGGAGGTGCCGCAAGGGGGCGGGGGCAAGAATTTATCCATCCGGATAGCTATTGACCAGACCCCCGCCTCTGCCTACCTTGTTTGAAGCCAAACGAGTTCGGGGTCGCGGTGACCGGGCCCCGTTGGCCGGGGCCCGGCCCTTTCCGGCCGGGCCCCATTCACCCCGCTTCGACGCCCTCACATTCAGGAGGACCGGCCATGAAGGTCGTCGTCGACATGAACAAATGCCAGGACCACGGCCAGTGCGTCTTCGCGGCCCCCGACGTCTTCCGGATGGACGACGACGGCCGCCTGGCCTACGTGCCCGACCCCGACGACGCCCTGCGCGACGAGGTCGAGGAGGCAGCGGACGTCTGCCCGCTCCAGGCCATCCGGATCGAGGACTGAGTTGAGCGGGCGCATCGTCGTCGCCGGCGCCTCCCTCGGCGGACTCCGGGCGGCCGAGCAGTTGCGCGCCGCGGGCTGGGCCGGCGGCATCACGGTGATCGGCGACGAGCCGCACCGGCCGTACAGCCGGCCCCCGCTGTCCAAGGAGGTCCTCGCGGGCAAGGCGTCCTTCGCGTCACTCGCCTTCACACCAAAACCGTCCGTGGCCGATGTGGAGTGGCGGCTGGGCACGCGTGTCACCGCGGCCCGGCTCGCCGAGCGGACCGTCGAGCTCCACGACGGCTCGGTGCTCTCCTACGACGGCCTGGTCGTCGCCACCGGAATGCGGCCCCGGCGGCTGCGCTGCCCCGGGCCGGTCGAGGGCCGTCACACGGTCCGGACGATCGACGACGCCGAGACCCTGCGGGCCGAGCTGACCCGGCCCGGCGTGCGCGTGGTCGTGGTCGGCGCCGGGTTCATCGGCTGCGAGGTCGCAGCGACGGCCGTCGGGCTCGGTGCGGCCGAGGTGACCGTCGTCGATCCGCTGCCGCTGCCTATGGTGGGGCCGCTCGGGGAGCTGCTCGCGCGTGCGCTGCTCACGCGGCACCAGGAGCGCGGGGTCCGTTTCGTGCTGGGTTCGGGTGTGACCGGGTTCGAGGGCGACGACCGCGTCACCGGTGTCGTGCTGAGCGACGGGTCCGTGCTGCCCGCCGACGTGGTGGTGGAGTCCGTGGGCTCGGTCGCAAGCACCGAGTGGCTGGACGGCAATGGGCTGGATCTGAGCGACGGGGTCCTCACCGATCAGCACCTGCGGGTCGCAGGCCGGCCGGAGGTCGTCGCGGTCGGGGATGTCGCCCGCTTCCCGAACGCCCGCTACGACGGTGTGCCGCGGCGGGTCGAGCACTGGTCAGTGCCGGCCGACTCGGCCAGGCACGCCGCGAAGGTACTGGTCGGTGGCGAGAGTGGCCTGGCACCTTTCGCGCCGCTGCCCACCTTCTGGAGCGACCAGCACGACTTCCGGTTGCAGTCCTTCGGCGCGCCCGTCCTGGGACTCGGTGACGTCCGGGTCCTGGACGGTGACATCTCGGGGGACGTGCTGGTCGGTTACCACCGCGACGGACGGCTGGTCGGCGTCGTGGCGCTCGGCGGGCCTTCCGCCGCCCGTTCCGCTGCCCGGTACCGCGCCGAACTGCTGAAGCAGCCCGCCCTCACCTCGCAAGGAGCCCTCTCGTGACCGCTCTTCGTGGTTACTTCCACCCCAAGACGGCGACGGGTGCCTCGTCGCTGATTCCCTCCCCGCCCTGGCGGTACTCCGGTGACCTGTTGACGGTCGAGTACCGGACCGACCCGGCGCGCGTGCGTGAACTGCTTCCCGAGCCGCTGGAGTTGGCCGAGGAGGATCCCGGTGCGGTTGCCCTGATCTGGGCGGACTGGCAGTCCTGCTCGGGGGCGGGGGAGGAGCTGCTGGATCCGGTGCGGGCGCAGTACAAGGAGGCGTTCGCGGTGGTGCGGTGCCGGTACCGGGGCCGGACGTACTCGCGGTGCGTGTACATCTGGGTGGACAAGGACTTCGCGATCGCGCGCGGGCTGCACCAGGGGTATCCGAAGAAGCTCGGCTCCATTCATCAGACGCGCCCGCATCCGTATGGGCCCGCGCCGCGGATCGAGGCCGGGGCGCGGTTCGGGGCGACGCTGGCGGCTGCGGACCGGCGGCTTGCGCAGGCCGTGGTGACCCTGCGGGAGCCTTCCGGGAGCGGCGGGTTCGTCAATGCCCATCCGATGGCGCATCACCGGTGGCTGCCGTCGATCGAGAAGGGGAACGGGCTGGCGCTCGATGAGTTGATCGAGTCGGGGGCGGCTTCCTTCGAGGGCGGACAGCCGTGGGTCGGGGAAGCGGAGTTGGAGTTGTTCGAGGCGCCGACCGAGGAGTTGGCCCGGCTGGAGATCCGGGAGCCGATCGCTGCGTATTACCGCCAGGTCGGGGTGGTTTGGGACGGCGGGCAGGTACTGGAGGTCGGGATGTCCGGAGCGGCTGCCGAGTGAGGTCTGTGGGTGGGTGCGGGTCGTGTGTGGCTTGTCGCGCAGGTCCCCGCGCCCCTGAGGACGTGCAATTCCCCTCGTTCGAATGGAACTCTTCCTATGCCTGACAACATCACCGTCGCCGGCGTTGCCGTCGACACCCGGCACTGGATCGGCGGCCGGCGCGTTGCATCCGCCGGTACCTTCACCGATCACTCGCCGATCGACGGCAGCGAGCTGGGCGAGATCGCCCGGGGTGGCCCGGCCGAGGCCGAGGCCGCTGTCGCCGCCGCCCGGGACGCTTTTCCCGCCTGGGCCGCCACTTCGCGCAGCGAACGGGCCCGCATCCTGCACGCCATCGCCGACGGCGTCGAGAAGCGGATCGAGGAGCTGGCGATCGTCGAGACCACCGACAACGGTGCGCTGCTGCGGTCGCATCGGCGGGGCGTGATGCCCCGTGTCGCCCACAACTTCCGCTTCTTCGCCGACTGGTTGCTCACCCTCGGCCACGAGGACTTCGAGACGCGCGGGCACAGGAATCACGTCTCATGGGACCCTGCCGGCCCCTGCGTGCTGATCACCCCGTGGAACGCGCCCCTGATGCTGGCCACCTGGAAGGTCGCCCCCGCCCTCGCCGCGGGCGACACCGTCGTCCTCAAGCCCGCCGAGTGGTCCCCGCTGACCGCTTCCCTGCTGGCCGACATCGCCGCCGAGGCCGGGCTGCCGGCCGGTGTCCTCAACGTCGTCCAGGGCTACGGCTCCGAGATCGGTGACGCCCTCACCGCACATCCGGACGTGCGCCGCATCAGCTTCACCGGCTCGGTGCCGACGGCCCGGCGCATCGCCGCGTCGGCAGCGGCGAACCTCACCCCGCTGAGTCTCGAACTCGGCGGGAAATCCCCGCTGCTGGTCTTCGCCGATGCTGATCTCGACCTGGCCGTCGATCTCGCCGTCGAGCAGTACGACAACGCCGGGCAGGTGTGTCTCGCGGGCACTCGGCTGCTCGTCGAGGAGCCGGTCGCCGAGGAGTTCACCCGCCGGTTCGTGGCGCGGGCGTCCGCCCTCACCCAGGGCGATCCCCGCGACGAGGCCACCGACATCGGGCCCACCATCCATCCCCGCCAGCTGGAGAAGATCGACGGGTTCGTGCAGCGGGCCCTCGCGGCCGGGGCGCGGGCGGTCATCGGGGGGCATTGCAAGGACGGGCAGTACTACGCGCCGACCCTGCTCACCGACGTCGCCCAGGACTCCGAGATCGTGCAGGAGGAGGTGTTCGGTCCGGTCCTGACCCTCCAGACGTTCGACGGCGAGGACGAAGCCGTCCGGCTCGCCAACGGCACCCGCTTCGGGCTGGCGGCCACCGTCGCCACCGGCGCCCGCGACCGCGCCGAACGGGTCGGCGGACAGCTGGTCGCGGGAACCGTCTGGGTCAACTGCTTCTTCGTCCGCGACCTGCAGGCGCCCTTCGGCGGCTCCCGGCAGTCCGGCGTCGGACGTGAGGGCGGCACCTGGAGCTTCGACTTCTACTGCGATCTGAAGAACACCGTCACCGCCCCGAAGGGATGGAAGGACCATGGGTGAGATCGTCGGGGCCGGGCTGCTCGCCCATGTCCCCACCATCGTGCTGCCCGAGAAGGAGCGGCTGGAGCTGAACGAGGGCAAGGAGATCACCCTCGTCACCGGGCTCCGGGAGCTCCGCAGGGACGTCTTCGAGCGTGCCGGCTACGACACGGTGGTCGTGCTCGACTCCCACTGGGCGACCACCGTCGAGTTCGTCGTGACCGCGCAGCAGCGGCGCGCGGGCCTGTTCACCTCCGAGGAGCTGCCGCGCGGCATGTGCCGGATGCCGTACGACTTCCCCGGCGACCCCGAACTCGCCCAGAACGTGGCGAAGTTCGCGGACAAGCACGGCACCTGGATCACTCCGATCGACGACGAGTACCTGCCGATCTACTACGCCACCACCAACCTCTGGAAGTACCTGGGTGAGGGTCTCCCCGACAAGCGGTGGGTCACCATCGGGGTCTGCCAGACCGGTGACATGGAGGACCATCTGCGGCTCGGACGGGCGCTCGCCGACGGCATCGCCGCCACCCCGGGACGCCGGGTGCTGCTCATCGCCTCCGGCGCCCTCTCGCACACCTTCTGGCCACTGCGCGAACTGCGCGACCACGAGGCCGGCGACCCGGTGCACATCCGTACGCCAGAGGCCCGCCAGGCCGACCTGGAACGCATCGCCTGGTTCAGGGAGGGCCGCCACGACAAGGTCCTCGACACCATGGACGACTTCTGGAAGTTCAAGCCCGAGGCGAAGTTCTTCCACTACCTGATGATGGCCGGTGCCCTCGGAGAGCAGCGCTGCGTCGCCCGGGCCCGCCAGTACGGCGAGTACGAGAACTCCATCGGCACCGGCCAGGCCCACCTCTGGTTCGACCGACCCGCCGACGGCTGGACCGCAGACCACACCCCCGCGCAGGAGTCCGCCCATGCCTGAGTACCGCCGTATCCTCCTCGACGGCGCCGCCGTCCAGGTCACCGTCGACGGTGACGAACTCGTCGCCGGGGACGGCCGCCGCGTCAAGACCGAGGACGCGCAGCACCTGCCGCCGGTCGCGCCGTCCAAGGTCATCGCCGTTCATCTCAATCACCGCAGCCGGGTGGACGAGTTCCGGATCGGGCTCCCCGACACGCCGACCTATTTCCACAAGCCGACCTCCGCCCTCAATGCCCACCAGGGCGCGATCGTCCGGCCCGAGGGCTGCAAGTGGCTCAACTACGAGGGCGAGGTCGCCATCGTCATCGGCAGGACGGCACGGAATATCTCCCCGGCCGAGGCAGGCGACCACATCGCCGGCTACACCGTCGCCAACGACTACGGCCTGCACGACTTCCGCGACACCGACGCCGGCTCCATGCTCCGCGTCAAGGGGTCCGACACCCTCTGCCCGCTCGGCCCGGGCCTGGTCACCGACTGGGACTTCCACGGCAAGCGGCTGCGGACCTACGTCAACGGACAGGTCGTGCAGGACGGTTCGACCGACGAGATGACGTGGGACATGCACTACCTCGTCGCCGACATCGCCCGCACCATCACGCTGTGCCCAGGAGACGTACTGCTGTCCGGCACACCCGCCAACTCGCGTCCCGTCCAGCCCGGGGACGTCGTGGAGGTGGAGGTCGAGGGGCTCGGGCGGCTCACCAACCACATCGTGACCGGGCCGACCGCCATCCGTACGGACGTGGGCGCCCAGCCGACCGAGTCGGAGGAGGTGCTGTCGACCGCGCTCGGCGGCGACTGGGAGTTCCGTGGCATCCGGCCGCCGCGTCGCTGACGCGGACTCCGGCCGCCTGCCGGGGGAGCGGAGCGCCCCCGGTAGGGTCACGGGCATGACCGAGCCCGCCGGCCGCCGCCCCCGCAAGCGCGTGCACTACGGCACGGGCCGCGAGGCCCTGCTGGAGGCCGCCGTGCGTGTCGTGGCCCGGGGCGGACTGCGCCGGCTCACCTACCGGGCCGTCGCGGAGGAGGCCGGGGTCACCCACGGACTGGTCGTGCACCACTTCGGTTCCCGTGACGCCCTGATCGAAGCGGCCCTCACCCACGCCATCCGGTCCTCCCTGAGCAGCAGCGCACTCGAACCGGGCACGGGCGAGGCCGCCGACTTCTCGGTGGGCCTGACGGACATGGTGGAGTCAGGCCCCGACCTCCAGGCGTTCCAGTACGAACTGCTGCTGGAGTCCCGGCGCCGCCCCGAGCTCCTGGCCCACCTGAGGTCGCTGTACGCCGAGTACTTCGATGCGACCCGGCGCGAGCTCACCCATATGCTGCCCCGCCCGGTGGACGAGGGCCTGTCCCGGATGGTCTTCGCCACGCTGGAGGGACTCGTCCTGCACCAGCTGGTCTTCGGCGAGCGCGAGGTCATCGAGGACGCCCTCGACGAACTGCGCTCGGTGCTGCGGCTGCTCGCCGAGAAGCGCGACGGCGACGCCTGACCTTCCCGGCCGCCGCCTGATCCTCCCGCCCGAAGCCCTGGAATTCCTCACCCCGCACCCCTTGCCAAACGGATAGTTCCGCCCCACGATGAGGCAACTCGTTTGGCCTGAAACGATCCGCCCTCCCTCAGGCAGGTGATCCGAGTGGACAGTCAGACGGTCTCCCGGCACACGGCGGCCCCGGACACGCCCACCGCAGGCACGCTCAAGCCCAACGCCCTCGGCGTACTGGGCATCCTCTTCTTCGTCCTGTCCGCCCAGGCCCCGCTGACCGGCATCGCCGGCGCGGCCCCCATCGCCGTGGCGCTCGGCAACGGGCCCGGCGTGCCCGCCGCCTATCTCGTGGCGGGCCTGGTGATCCTGCTGTTCTCGGTGGGCTTCGTCGCCATGGGGCGCCACGTCGTGGACGCGGGCGCCTTCTACACCTACATCGGCACGGGCCTCGGCCGGACCACCGGCACCGGCAGCGCGGGCCTCGCGCTCTTCGCGTACTGCACCATCCAGGCCGCCATGTACGGCCTCTACGGCTCCATCGTGAGCGGCCTGGTCGCGAGCCACACCGGCCTCGATCTGCCGTGGTGGGTCTGGACGCTGGCCACCATGGCCGTCGTGCAGGCGCTCGGGGCGGCCGGCGTGGAGATGGGGGCCAAGGTGCTGGCCGTCTTCGTCCTCGCGGAATTCAGCATCCTGTCGGTCTTCGCCCTGGTCACCCTCGTCAAGGGCGGCGGACCCGAAGGGCTGGGCCTCGCCGACAGCTTCTCCCCGGCCGCCGCCCTGGACGGCGCCCCGGGCGTGGCCGTGATGTTCGCCGTGGCGTCCATGTTCGGTTTCGAGGCCACCGCCATCTACGGCGAGGAGGCCCGCGAGCCCAGGAAGACCGTGCCGAGGGCCACGTATCTCGCGGTCGTCGTGGTCACCGGCTTCTTCGCCCTGGTCTCCTGGATGCTCATCTCCTCCTACGGCGCGTCCGAGGCCACCGCGGCGGCGGGCAAGGCCCTGGGGAGCGGTGACGGGGCCGGCTTCGTGTTCGCGCCCATCGCGGCGGACTTCGGCGGCTGGGCGGGCGACGTGCTGCCGGTCCTGCTCGCCACGTCCCTCTTCGCCGGCATCCTCACCTTCCACAATTCGGCCAACCGCTATCTGTTCTCCCTCGGCCGTGACCGTCTTCTGCCGCGCCGGCTGTGCCTGCTGAACCGCCGGCACGCGCCCTGGACGGCCGGATGCGTCCAGACGGTCCTGGCCGTGCTGCTGGTGACGCCCTTCGCACTGGCGGGCAAGGACCCGGTACTGACGCTGTTCTCCTGGTTCAGCGGGGTCGCCGTCCTGGCGATGATGCTGCTGTACCTGCTGACCTCGGTGTCCGTCATCGTCTTCTTCCGCCGCGAGCGCCTCGACGCCCACCCCTGGAACACGCTGATCGCTCCCGCCCTGGGCGCACTCGGCATCGCGGGCGCGATCTGGCTCATCCTCGCCAACTTCACCACCCTCATAGGCGGCGAACGCACCACCGCCCTGTGGCTCACGCTGTCCGTACCGGTGGTCATGGCGCTGGGCGTCGTCACCGCGCAGGTGCGAGGCAGGACCGTGGCCGTCGCCGACGGGTGACCGCGCTCGTCGCAGGCAGCGGACAGCCGCACCCATGTCGTTTGAGACCAAAAAATCAAGGCTGAAAGCTTCAGACCGAAGGAGGTCCCCCATGCCGGCCGTCACCCACGACGAGTGGCTGCGCCGCGCCAAGGCGTTCCAGCTCTCCGGCGCCCACCACATCGACGGCGCCGACGAGCCCGGGAGCGGGGCGACGTTCCCGGTCGTGTCACCGCGTGACGGCCGGGTTCTCGCCGAGGTCCCGGACGCGGGCCCCGCCGAGGTGGACGCGGCCGTCGCCGCCGCCCGGCGGGCCTTCGACACCGGCCCGTGGCCGCGCCTGGCACCCGCCGAGCGCGGCCGGGCCCTGCTCCGCCTCGCCGACCTGCTGGAAACGCGACGCGAGGAACTCGCCCTCACGGTCAGCCTGGAGATGGGCAAACCGATCACGGACGCCTACGGCATCGAACTGCGCGCCGTCATCAGCACCTTCCGCTGGTACGGGCAGCTCGCGGACAAGCTCACCGACTCCGCCCCGCACACGGCCCCGGACGCCCTCGCACTGGTCACCCGGGAACCCGCCGGCGTGGTCGGGGCGGTCGTCCCCTGGAACTTCCCGCTGACCCTGGCCGGCTGGAAGATCGCCCCGGCACTGGCCGCCGGCTGCACCGTCGTCCTCAAGCCCTCGGAGAACTCCCCCCTCTCCGCCCTGCTCCTCGGCCGCCTCGCCACCGAGGCCGGAATCCCGCCCGGCGTGCTCAACGTCGTCACCGGCGATGGCTCCACCGCAGGCCGGGCCCTGGGTCTCCACCCCGGCGTCGACGTCCTCGCGTTCACCGGCTCCACCACCGTCGGCCGCCACTTCCTGCGCTACGCCGCCGACTCCAACCTCAAACGCGTCTGGCTGGAGCTCGGCGGCAAGTCGCCCAACATCGTCCTGCCCGACGCCCCGGACCTGGACCAGGCCGCCGCCACGGCCGCCTGGGGCATCTTCTTCAACCAGGGCGAGATGTGCACGGCGCCTTCGCGGCTGCTCGTGCACGCCTCGATCGCCGAGCGCGTCACCGAGGCCGTGGTCCGGCGGGCCCTCGAGCTGAGGGTGGGCGACCCGCTCGACCCGGAGACGGAGATGGGCGCCCTCGCCGGCCGGGTGCACCTGGACCGCGTACGGGACCACGTCCGGCACGGCGTCGACGAGGGCGCCCGGCTGCGCACCGGCGGCGCGCGCCTGCTCGCCGAGACGGGCGGGACGTATCTGGAGCCGACCGTCTTCGACCGGGTGGACCCCGGCTCGCGCCTGGCCCGGGAGGAGATCTTCGGCCCGGTCCTGGCGGTGCTCTCCTTCGACGACCTCGACGAGGCCGTCCGCCTGGCCAACGCCACCGAGTACGGCCTCGCCGCCGGCCTGTGGACCTCCGACCTGACCACCGCCCACCGGGTCTCCCGCGCGCTGAAGGCCGGGACGGTCTGGATCAACTGCTACGAGGAGGGCGACCTGACGGTGCCCTTCGGTGGCATGAAGCAGTCCGGCAACGGGCGCGACAAGTCCGTCCACGCGCTGGAGAAGTACACCGAGCTCAAGACCACCTGGATCCGGCTGTGAGGCCGCTGATCGCGATCCCCGCCCGGTTCTCCGCGCGGACCTCCGCACTCCGGTACGCCGCCGAGGTCAACGCCCGTGCCCTGATCGAGGCCGTCTGGCGGGCCGGCGGCGAACCCGCGAGCATCCACCCGGCGGACACCGCAACCGCCGCCCGGCTGGCCCGCTTCGACGGTGTCCTGCTCCCCGGCGGCGGCGACCTCGCTCCCTCCCGCTACGGCGCCACCGACACCCACGGCACCGTCTACGACGTCGACACCCTCCAGGACACCTTCGACCTCGACGTCGCCCGGCACGCTCTGGAGTCGGGCCTGCCCCTGCTCGCGGTCTGCCGCGGCCTGCAGGCGGTCAACGTGGCTCTCGGCGGCACTCTGGAGCAGGACATGGGCGGCCCGCAGCGCGAGCACCGGCACCTCATGCACCCCGTCATCCTGGAACCGGGCTCGGTCGTCGCCCGGGCCGCCGGCGTCGAGAAGACCGACGCGTCCTGCTACCACCACCAGCGCGTCGACCGCCTGGGTGCGGGCCTCCGCGTCACGGCCCGGGCAGTGGACGGCACTGTGGAGGCCGTCGAACTCCCGGGAGCCAAGGGCTGGTTCACCGCCGTCCAGTGGCACCCGGAGGACACCGCCCACGAGGACCCCGCCCAGCAGGGCCTGTTCGACGCGCTCGTCCGGGCCGCGGCCCGGTGAGCCGCAGCGGGGAGTCAGGCCCGGGGCCGCCGCCCGCTGCGCCGCGGCGCGGGCTCGGCGCCGCCCAGCAGGGACTGCCGCCGCTCCTCACCCCGCTCCTCGACCTGGAGCACGACACTCCGCAGCCCCTCGGCGAGGCTGCGGCACTCCGCGTCGCTGAGCCGGGCCGTCACGAACGCCTCCTCCTCGTTGAACGCCGGAAAGACCCGCTGCATGAACGCGTCGCCCTCCTCGGTGAGGCTCAGCAGCACCAGCCGTCCGTCGCTCGGATGGTCCGCCCGCCGCAACAGCCCCCGCGACTCCAGTGTGCGCGCCACACCCGTCAGCGTGCCCTTGGAGATCCCCGCCTCCTCCGCCACGTGCCGGGTCTCCGACTCGCCCCACACCCAGACCACCCACAGCACGACGAAGGCCGTCCAGGTCAGGTCCGAGCCGCGCAGCACGGAGTTCTCCAGGTGCTGCCGCACGGCGGAAGCGGCCCGGTAGATGTTCGCCACCGCCGCCATCTGCTCCTGGCGGATCGGAACACCGCCGAGCTTCGCCGCTGCGAGCTTCTCGGCCTCGGTGATGGATCGGTGGCCCGGCACGGGCGGCTCCTTCGTCTGGTCGCGAGGCGTCACACCCGGGCGGCGCATCCTCGCCGTCCGGTCGTTCGGACTCAAATTGTACGGAGATGAAAGGGAACCCGACATGCCCACTCCTCGCATGCTCCTCGTCCTCAGCGAGAACTGGACGCTGACCGGCGGCCGGGCCGACCTGCCCGCCGCCGTCCGCTGGGCCCGCGAGGCCGAGGACGCCGGCTTTGACGCCGTCATGGTCAGCGAGCACATCGTCCTCGGCCCCGACGCGGCGGCCGCCGGAATCATGGGCAACCCCCGCGACTACGCCCTCCCGGGCAACCAGGACCCGTTCACCCCCTGGCCCAACTCCCTGCTGCTGCTCGCCGCCATCGCCTCCGTCACCTCCCGGCTGCGCCTGGCCGCCGCGGCCGTCCTCGCCCCGTTGCGCCACCCTCTGCTGCTCGCCCGCGAGCTCGGCACCTTGGACCTCCTCAGCCAGGGGCGCCTCGTCGTGCAGCCCACGGTCAGCTGGAGCAAGGACGAGTACGACGCCCTCGGCGTGCCGTTCGCCCGGCGCGGGCGCCTCCTCGACGAGCATCTGGAGGTCTGGTCGAAGGCCTGGGGCCCGTCGCCGTTCTCCCACGACGGGCCGCACCACCCCTTCCAGGGCGTCTACTTCGAGCCCAAGGCGCACCGCCCGGACGGCCCCCGGCTGTGGTTCGGCGGACAGCGGCTGCACGGCCCCGTCCTGCGCCGCCTCGTGCGGTACGGCCATGGTTTCCACCCGCTCGGCCGGCCCGCGCCCGAGGACCTCCAGGCGCTCAAGGAGGCGATGACCGCCGCCGGGCGGGACGTCGCCGACCTGGAGATGATCGGCGGCACCCGGGCCGTCTTCCCCGACGACCGCTCACCGGCCGACCTCGGTGCGGCGCTCGCCGTCATCCCCGAGCAACTGGAGCAGGGCTTCACCACGTTCTGCGTCAAGCCGAACCAGTTCATCGACGACCCCGACGGGGTGGGGGAGTTCTGCCGGGACGTCATGCGGCGTGTGGAGAACCTGACGTCCTGACCGCCACGGCCCCGATCACCGCTCGACGAACCGGGTCAGCTGATCCGGGTCCGGCCGCAGCAGCCCGTCCCGGACCGCGAGTGCGGTCGCCTGCGCACGGGAGGCACAGCCGGTCTTGCGCAGCAGATGCTCGACATGGCTGTGCACGGTCCGCGGGGACAGGAACAGCGCCTGCGCGATGGCCTGGTTGGTCTGCCCCGTGGCCGCCCGGGTGAGCACGTCCAGCTCCCGGGGGCTCAGCCCGTACGGCAGTTCCGTGGGCGTCTCGTGCACCAGCACGGCCTCGGACGCGAGGCCGGGACCGGCGGTGTGCCGGTGCAGCACGACCCGCTGCCAGCCGCCGCCGGCCGGCCACAGCAGGCGCAGCCGCCGGCCGCCCGTGCAGGTGAAGGCGTCGAGCAGTGCGCGGAACCCGCCTGCCTCCCGCAGCACCCGCGGCCGGTCCCGGCCCGGCAGGTCGATCACCCCGCCGTCGCCGGTGACCAGGCTCGCCGCATCCTCGGCCGCCAGGCCGTGCAGGTCGCCGGCGTGGGCCAGCGGGTCGGCGAGCGCGGCCAGGGCGGGCATCACGGAGGCGAGGAGGCGGCGGGCGTCGGTGTCGTAGGCGTCCGGGCTTTCGGTGGAGAGGTGGACCAGGCCCACCAGCCGGCCCTCGTGCCGCAGCGCTCCCGTGACGCCGTCCCGGAAACCGGCCGGACGGACCCGCTCGGCGTAGAACCAGCCGTGCCGGAAGCGCGGCCCGGCGTCGTCGGTGTCCTCCGCGTCCTCGGAGATGGACGGTGGCAGCTCCCGCCGTACGACGTTGCCGTACCACGGCGTCGCGACGAACTCCTCGGCCAGGGCCTGCGAGGCCGCAGCGGTGTAGCCGATGCTCGCGACCTGGACGTGGGAGCCGGTCAGCGGATCGATCGTGAGCAGGGTCGCCGCGTCCAGCGGCATGGCACGGGCGAGTTCGCGCAGGGCCTGTGCGGAGGCCGACGTGGTGTCACGCTCGCGGGTGAGCATGCCGATGCGTGCTGCTGCCGCGATCTGGTGATGACTGGGCATGGCGAGCCTCCGGGCGGCTCGGGCGCGATATCGTTTGGGGCCTAACGATAAAGGGCGGACCCGGGTCCGGCAAGGTGTCCACCTGTCGCGGAGTCGTCGTGCGAAGGGAACCGGGATCCGCCGGCTGCCGTTTCCAGTCGGTATTTGTACGGATGGTGCGGCGGGCCCGGCGGGGCTTTCCTGTTCGGCACACCCGGACGCCCGCTCCAGTCGGGCCCGCCTCTCGGAGAGCCACCGCCATGACTCCTTCCCCGTCTACACCCTCACGCCGGCACTTCCTCAGTCTCTCCGCCGCCACCGCGCTGGCGGCCGCCGGATGTTCGGCGCCGCAGAACACGGCCGCGTCGGCCGAGCCGGCCCCCTCCGGCGGCACCCGCCTGGCGAAGATCGGACTCGACTACCCCTTCACCCAGCTCCCGCTCTACTCCACGCTGGTCAAGCTCTCCACCGCCCAGGCCGAGCGGCGCGGCATCTCGCTTCTCACGACGAGTGACAACGCCAGCGCCGACACCCAGGCGAGCAACCTCACCACCTGGGTCGCCCGCAAGGTCCCGGCGATCGTGTCCTTCCCGATGGTCTTCGAGGCCGCCGAGCCCGTCGCCAAGGCGGCCCTGGACGCGGGACTGATCTGGGTCACCTACGGCGGCTCCCTGCAACACCAGAGCGCCGACATCCAGTTCAGCTTCCGCAAGGGCGGCACCCTGCTCGGCGAGGCCGCGGCGCGGTGGGCCGAGGAGCACCTCGGCGGCAAGGGCAAGATCGCTTTTCTCACCGACAGCACCATCGAGCTGGGCCGTGAACGCACCAAGGGCATGATCGACGCCTTCACCAGGATGGCGCCCGGCGTCGACGTGGTGGCGCGGGAACAGGCCATCGACCCGGACACGGGCCTGTCGAAGACCAAGGCGATCCTCGCCAAGCACCCCGACCTCAACCTCGTCCTCGGCGTCACGGACGCCGCCGCGTACGGCGGGTTCAAGGCCCTCCAGCAGACGGGCCGTGCCGCCGACGACGCCAGGACTTTCGTCGGCGGTCAGGACGGCTCCGCACCCTCCCTCCTCGCCGTCAAGCAGGGCACCTTCTACCGGGCCTCGGCCGCGCTGGCCCCCAAGGACATCGCCGCCGCCATCGTCGACGTGCCGCGCGCCGTCGCAGCGGGCAAGGCGAATCCCAGCGCCCAGGTGCCGGTCGCGCTCGTCCGGCACACCGACACCGCCGCGATCGACGCCCTGCTCGCGCAGAACGCCTGAGGCCCGCCGCCATGACGACCACGAACCTCCGCATCAGCGGCCTGACCAAGTCCTTCGGCGGCGTCCGGGCCCTCGACGGCGTGGACCTCACCGTGCCCGCCGGGCAGGTGCACGCCCTGCTCGGCCACAACGGCGCCGGCAAGTCCACCCTCATCAAGTGCCTCGGCGGCGCCTATCCGCCCGACGCCGGCACGATCGAGGTGGGCGGCGCGTCGTACACCCGTCTCACCCCGCGCGAGTCGATCGCGGCCGGCGTGGCGATCATCTTCCAGACGCTGAGCGTGGTCGACGCTCTGACCGTGGCGGAGAACATCTTCCTCGGCCAGGAGTGGACCCGGTACGGCCGCGTCGACCGGCGCGCGCAGGAGGAGGTCGCCGCCGGGCTGCTTCAGCGGGTCGCGGCCCGGTGCTCTCCGCGCGACCGGGTCGGCGATCTGCCCATGGCCCAGCGACAGTTGGTGGAGATCGCCAAGGCCCTCAGCCGCAGCGCCGCCGTCCTCGTCCTCGACGAGCCGACCGCGGCTCTGTCGGGCGCGGAGACCGACGCCCTGACCGAACGCCTCGAGGATCTCCGCGCGCAGGGCCTCGCCATCGTCTACGTCACGCACCTGCTGTCGGAGGTGGAGCGGCTCGCGGACGCGGTGACGGTACTGCGCGACGGCCGGGTGACACACCAGGCCACGGTGGCGGGACAGACGCGGCGCGACCTGGTCGAGGCGATCGCGGGCAGGCCGACGGAGGCCGAGCGGGGGCCTCGGCGCGCTGCGGATGTGGCAGCGCCGGAGCCGCAGCGCACACCGTCCGCGCCCCGGCTGGTCGTCGAAGCCCTGCGCGGCCCCGGCTTCGGGCCCGTCGGTCTCACCGTCGCGGAGGGCGAACGCGTCGGTCTGTTCGGGCTCATCGGCTCCGGCCGCACCCGCATCCTGGAGACGCTCTACGGCCGGCGCCGGGCCACCGCCGGAACCATCCGCGTCGGCGCACGCACCGTCAGCCCCGCCCGGCCCGCCGACGCGCTCGGCGCCGGCATCGCGCTGGTACCGGCGGACCGGCGCGCACAGGGCATGTTCCCGTCACTGTCCGCGCAGGACAACACGCTGCTGCCGGCCGTCAGGGCCCTGGCCCGGTGCCACGTACGGGCATTGCGCACCGAACGACGGGTGTTCGACGAACTGGCCACGGCGATCGGGCTGCGCCCGGCCCGGCCCGGACTGCCGGCGAGCGCGTTCTCCGGAGGCAACCAGCAGAAGCTCGTCCTGGGCCGGTGGATCAACGAGGCGCGGCACGTGGACGTGCTGCTGCTGGACGAGCCGACCCAGGGAGTCGACGTGGGGGCCCGTCAGGAGATCTACCGGGTGGTGTCCGGGCTCGCCGCCGAGCGTGGCACCGCAGTGCTGTTCGCCTCCAGCGACCCGGAGGAGGTCGTGGCGCTGGCCGACCGCTGCCTGATCGTCGCCCGGGGACGGATCGTCGGCGAACTCTCCGGCGCCGGACTCACCGAACAGGCCCTGCTCTCGGCGGTCCACGACGCCGACCCCGATCCCCTGCCCGCAGAAGGAGCAGCATGACCACCGCCGACCGCGTCCTCACCCGCCCGCGTCTGCTCGCCACGGGCGGGCTTGCCACCGTACGCCGCAACCCGCTCCTTCTCGTCCTCGTCGCGATGGTGCTGGTCTTCCAGTTGACCACGGACAGCTTCCTCGACCCGGCCAACCTCGGCGGCATCGCCACCGACGCCGCCACCCTGGCCATCGTCGCCGTCCCGCTGGCCCTGCTCGTCATCAGCGGATACCTCGACCTGTCGGTCGGCTCCACGCTCGCCCTCGGCGGTCTTGTCGCGGGCTGGCTGGCCGGGCAGCACCACCAGTCGCCCGCCGTGGCCCTGCTCGGGGCGCTCGCGGCCGGCGCGGTGGTCGGCGCCGTGAACGGTGTCCTGTGCTGCTACTTCGGCCTGTCCGCGTTCATCGTGACCCTCGGCATGCTGACCGCCGTACGCGGTCTGGCGCAGCAGTTGTTCCCGCTGCCGCTGAGTGGCTTCGGTTCCGGGTTCGCCTGGATCGGCGGGGCGCGGATCGCCGGGATCGCGGCGCCGGTCGTCATCGCCGCGATGGTGCTGGCGGCGGGTGCGCTCTTCCTCGCGGTCACGCCGGCCGGACGGCACGTCTTCGCCATCGGCGTCAACCGGGAGGCCGCCCACCTCTCCGGCATCCCGGTGCGCCGCACCCCCTTCGCGCTGTTCGTCGTCACCGGCGTGGCCGCCGCGCTGGCCGGCGCCGTCAAGGCGTCGGTCCTGGACAGCGTGGTGGCCGGGACCTCGGGAGCCGGTTTCGAGCTGGCCGTCCTCACCGCCGTGCTGGTCGGCGGAGTGGCCCTCACCGGCGGCTCCGGCTCGATCCTCGGCGTCCTGCTCGGCGTGCTGTTCCTCGGCGGCCTGCAGAACGGCCTGACCCTGCTGGACGTGCCGACGTTCTGGCAGCAGATGGCCCAGGGCGTCGCGCTGGTGGCCGGCGCGGCCCTGGCGTACTTCGGACCCCGCACGGGGCGCTGATCCCCCTCCCCCCCGAGAAAAGAAAGAGGTCACCGTGAGCGACACCGCTCCCACCCTCGTCCTGACCGGCGGCCAGGTCCTTACCGTCGACCCCGGCTTCACCGTCGCCGAAGGCGTCGCCGTACGCGGCCGGGACATCCTGGCCGTCGGCAGCGACGCGGAGATGCGCGCCCTGGCCGGGCCCGGCACCCGGATCGTCGAACTGGGCGGCCGGACCGTGCTGCCCGGCATCAACGACTCGCATCTGCACGGGGCCGCCTACGGGATGACGAAACCGCCGTTCGCCATCGACGTCGGCCATCCGGCGGTGGGATCCCTCGCCGACATCGCCGCGGCCGTGGCCCGGGCGGCACGGGACGTCCCGGACGGGGCGTGGATCGTCGGCCTGGGCTGGGATCCCGGCTACCTCGCCGAGTGCCTGGCCGACCCGGGCCGCTTCCCGCACCGCCGGGACCTGGACGCGGTGGCGCCGGGCCACCCGGTCTGCCTGACCGACTTCTCCTCGCACATGGTGTGGGCCAACTCCGAGGCGCTGCGCCGCTGCGGCATCGACGCGGACACCACACCCCCGCCCGGTGGCGTCATCGACCACGACCCCGACGGCCGGCCGACCGGCATCCTGCGCGAGGCCGCCGGGCGGCTCGTCCAGACCGCCCTGCCCGCTCCCACGCCCGCCCAGCGTCGCCAGGCCATCCAGAACGTGATCCGCGAACTGCACACCCGCGGCATCACCAGCTACACCGAGCCCGGCCTCGGCCCCGGCGGCTCCGGCACCCTCTTCGGCGGCCTGAGCACCGACAACTGGACCGCGTACGCGGACCTCGCGGCGAGCGGCGAACTCCGGGCGCGCGTCAGCGTCCTGCTGCTGCCCGCCCCCATGGGCGGCTCCGCCGCCGACGTCCGCGAGGGGCTGGCCGAGCTGCGCCGCCCCGAGTCCGCCGACCCCCGGCTGCTGCGGGCCATCGGCGTCAAGATCTTCGGCGACGGCGTGCCGCCCAACCGCACGGCGTGGATGAACGAGCCCTACCCGGAGGGCGGTCACGGCGCCTTGTGCGTCCACGGTGACACCCCCGCACTCCAGGCCGACGAACTGCGCGAGATGATCCGGGTCGCCCACGAGGCCGGTTTCCAGCTCGGTGTGCACGTCACCGGGGACCGGGCCATCGACACGGTGGTGGACGCCTTCGTCGCCGCGAACAGGGCCGCGCCCCGTCCCGACGCCCGGCACTACGTCATCCACGGCGACTTCATCAGCCCCGGCAGTCTGGTGAAGCTCGCCGCGCACGGCTACGGCGTCAACATGAACCCCGCCATCAAGTGGACCATCTCCGACCTGATGGACGAGGTCGTGGGCCCCGAACGCTCCGCCTACCAGTGGCCGGTGCGCTCCGCGCTCGACACCGGAGTACGGGTCTGCGCCAGCTCCGACGCGCCGATCACCGAACCCGACTGGCGACAGGGCGTGGCCTCGATGATGCTCCGCGAGTCCAAGGCCAGCGGCCGCGCCAGCGGCCCCGAACAGTGTGTGCCGCTCGCCGACGCCCTGCGCGCCTACACGGCCACCCCGGCCTGGCAGGACTTCGCCGACGACTGGAAGGGCACCGTCGAGCCGGGCAGGGCCGCAGACCTGTGCGTCCTGGACCGACCACTGCTGGGCCTCGACCCGCACGACATCACCAAGGTCCAAGTGGACCTCACCGTGTTCGACGGGCGAGTGGTCTTCGAACGCTGAGCCGACTCTGGCACAGAGGAGCGATCACCGCGTCACGTCGCTCCCACCGGCGTCCCCCGCGATCCCCACCGCCGCGTCCGGTACGTCCCGGCCACCCGGCACCCCGCGTAGATGCCGAACGAGATCGTCGTGACGTAGGGGCTGATGGGAATGCTGCTGCCCAGTGCGAGCAGGATGCCGCCCTCGATCGAGGCGACGGCGAACAGCACGCTCAGCACGGGCAGCAGCACCGGTGACGCGGTGACCCGGGCGGCGGCCGCGGCCGGGGTGACGACCAGCGTGAGCACCAGCAGCGCCCCGACGACCTGCACCGACAGGGCGACCGCGAGGCCGAGTACCAGCATGAAAGCGAAGGACAGCGTGCGCACCGGCACCCCGCGTGCCTCCGCGACGTCCGGGTCGGTGCTGGCGAAGGTGAGCGGCCGCCACATGACCGCCAGGGCGATCAGCACCAGCACGGACGTGCCGAGCAGCCACGACATCTGCGGGGTGTCCACGGCGACGATCTGACCGGTGAGCAGCCCGAACTTGTTGGCCGCCCGGCCCTTGTAGAGGGCGAGGAAGAGCACCCCGAGCCCCAGCCCGAACGGCATGATGATGCCGATCACCGAGTTGCGGTCCCGGGCCCGTGTCCCCAGCACCCCGATGGCCCCGGCCGCGAGGAGCGAACCGGCGATCGAGCCGGCCACGATGTTCGCGCCCAGCAGCAGCGCGGCCGACGCTCCCGCGAAGGACAGCTCGCTGATGCCGTGCACCGCGAACGGCAGGTCCCGCATCAGGACGAAGACGCCGGCCAGCCCGCCCACGAGCCCCAGTGCCACGCCCGCGATGAGCGAGTTGCGGACCAGGCCCAGGAGTTCGCCGTAGTCCGTGAAGTCGAAGATCTGCTGCCAGACCCCGTCGGCGAGCGTCATGCGCGCACTCCGTCCGTGTCGTGAACCGGCCCGGCGTGGTGCGGCGGCGCGGCCGGCTCGTCGGGGACCCCGGCGACGACGACCCGCCCCCGCACGCGCACCACGTCGACCTGCGTGCCGTAGAGCCGGGACAGCGACTCGGAGGTCAGCACCTCGTCCGGCGTGCCGACGCGGTGGCCGCCGGGGGCCAGGTACAGCACCCGGTCGACCATGCCCAGCACCGGGTTGATCTCGTGCGTCACGAAGACCACCGCCGTGCCGTGGGCGCGGCGCCGGGCGTCGATCAGCCCGGTGACGGCCCGCTGGTGGTGCAGGTCGAGCGACAGCAGCGGCTCGTCGCACAGCAGGATGCGCGGGTCGGTCGCCAGGGCCTGGCCGATGCGCACGCGTTGCCGTTCGCCGCCGGACAGCATCCCGAGCGGGACGTCGGCGTAGGCCGCGGCCCCCACCGACTCCAGGATCTCGTCCACCCGGCGGCGGACCGGACCGGTGCGCAGGCGCGGCCCGAAGCGGTGCCCGTCGATGCCGAACCGTACGAGGTCCCGGGCGCGCAGCATGGCCTGCGCGGACAGCGCCGCCTGCTGCGGGACGTAGCCGATGTGCCGGGCGGCGTCGCGAGCGGGCCGGCCGAGGACGGTCAGCGTTCCGGCGGACAGCGGCCGACGGCCCAGCAGCGCCCGCACGAAACTGGTCTTGCCCGCTCCGTTCGGCCCCAGCACGGCCAGGAACTCCCCGGGCCGTACGTCGAGGTCGAGGCCGCTCCACACCGTGCGGTCGCCGTAGGACAGGGCCGCACCGCGCAGACTGACGACGGGGGTGCCGTCCTGCCCGGACACGGGGGTCACTTGGCCAGCGCGCTCGCGAGCGCGTCTACGTTGCCGGTCATCCAGCCGAGGTAGTCCTTGCCCGTCGGCAGGGTCTCGGTCACGGGCACGACGGGGATGCCGGCCGCCTTGGCCGCGGCCTCGGACTTCTCGGTCTGCGGGCCGGAGGTCTGCTCGTTGTAGACGAGCACCTCGACCTTCCCGCCACTGAACAGCGCCAGGCTCTCCTGGAGGACCCGCGGGGAGACGTCGTCGCCTTCCTCGATCGCCTCGCTGAACGCCGCCGGCGTCTTGTCGACCAGCCCGCTGGCCTCGGTCATGTACAGCGGCACGGGCTCGGTGATGGCCACGCCCTCGCCGCCGTGCTCCTTCTTGATCTGCGCTTCCTTGGCCTCCAGCGGGGCGAGTTTCGCCTTGAAAGCGGTGGCGTTCTTCGCGAAGGCGGCCGCGTCGGCGGGGTCGGCCTTGGCGAGGGCCGCGGATATGCGGTCGGCGACGCGGGCGACGGTGGGGAAGTCGTACCAGACGTGCTCGTTCAGCTCGCCGCCCTTCGGCGCGGTCCTGCCGGACACCCGCACGGCGTTGATCACCTGGGCGGAGTCGTTGTGGCCGCTCTTGAGCATGCGGTCGACGAAGTCGTCGTAGCCGCCGCCGTTCTCGACGACGACCTTCGCCTTGGACAGGGCCAGCTGGTTCTGGGTGTCGGCCTCGTAGGAGTGGGGGTCCTGGTCGGGGTCGCTGATGACCGACGTGACGTCGACCTTGTCGGCGCCGACGCTGCGGACGATGTCGCCGTAGACGTTCGTGGAGGCGACCACGGGCACTTTGGCCGAGGCGCTCTTGGCGTCGGCGGAGTCCGACGAGCTGCCGCAGCCCGCGAGAAGGGCCAGTGACGCGCTGGTCAGCAGCGCCAGGCGGCGGGACGTGGACAGGGGCATGGCTCCTCCAGGACGGATGTGCAGAGGGGGTGCCGGGGTGTTCGGCAGGCGCCACGCTAGGTGGAAATGAATGTCAAGAGCGGCTTCTGGCCGAAGTCATGTGAAAACCATTGCCGATTGTTGGGGAATGTCTGGACTGGTGGTCCAGTGGTTGGATCTGTAGTCTAGATTCATGCGAGAGACCCTGACCGCGGAACGGGACGCGATCCTCGACGCGCTGAAACCTGTCGTCGACGGGATCGCCGCGACCTTCGGACCGCTCTGCGAAGTGGTGCTGCACGACTACCGGAACCCGGAGAAGTCGGTCGTCGCCGTGGCCGGATCCGTGACCGGGCGGACGGTGGGCGGCGCGATGAGCGAGATCGGCATGCGCGTCCTGTCCCACGGGGACGAGGCGGCCGACGAACTGAACTACGTCACCCGCACCCGCGGCGGGACGCTGGTGAAGTCCTCCACGATGGTCCTGCGGGACTCCACGGGAGCCGTCTTCGGCGCGCTCTGCGTCAACGTGGACATCAGCGCCGTCAGCCAGGTCCACGACCTGCTCGGCGCCCTCGCCGGGGTCGGCGCGGCCCCCGCGGAGCTGCCGACCACCACCTTCGGCAACGACATCGACTCCGTCGTCGATGCCCTCGTCGACGCTCACCAGTCGAAACAGCGGGGCAGCTGGGCGGAGCTCGACCGCGCCGAGCGCCTTGAGCTGTTCGGCGGGCTCGACACGCGCGGAGTCTTCGCCGTGCGCGGCGCGGTCGAGCAGGTCGCCGCCCGGCTCGGCATCTCCCGCGCCTCCGCCTACAACTACCTCTCCCAGGCCCGGGCCGCCCGCGGTGCGGCGTCCGGCACATCCGCTGGAGGATCCGCGTGACGACCACCACCCCACCGGTCACCCTCGACGACGTGCGGGACGCCGCCGCCCGGCTCCGGGGCGTCGCCCACCGCACGCCCGTCCTGCGCTCCCGCACCCTCGACGCACTCGCCGGCGCCGAGATCCACCTCAAGTGCGAGAACTTCCAGCGCGTCGGCGCCTTCAAGTTCCGCGGCGCCTACAACGCCGCCTCCCGCCTCAGCCCCGACCAGCTGTCCCGGGGCATCGCCGCCTACTCCTCCGGCAACCACGCCCAGGCCGTCGCCCTGGCCGCCCGCGAGCTCGGCACCACCGCCGTGATCGTCATGCCGGAGGACGCCCCGCCGTCGAAGCGGGCGGCCACCGCCGGCTACGGCGCCGAGATCGTCACCTACGACCGCTACACCGGCGACCGCGTCGCCATCGCCGAGGCCCTGGCCGCCGAGCGGGGTCTCGCCGTCATCCCGCCGTACGAGCATCCGCACATCATGGCCGGACAGGGCACGGCCGCACTGGAACTCCTCGAAGAAGTGGGGGAATTGGGGGCGATACTGACACCGGTCGGCGGCGGAGGGCTGATGGCCGGCAGTGCCACGGTGGCCAAGGGCCTGCACCCGGACATCCGCATGATCGGCGTCGAACCGGAGGCCGGGGACGACACCAAGCGCTCGCTGGAGGCGGGCCGGCGCATCAGCATCCCGGTGCCGCACACCATCGCCGACGGCCAGGCCCTGCACACCCCCGGGGAGCTGACTTTCTCCGTCAACCGGCGGCTCGTCGACGACGTCGTCCTGGTCACCGACGACGAGATCCGGGACGCGATGCGGTTCGCCTTCGAACGCCTGAAGATCGTCATCGAGCCGAGCGGCGCCACCCCGCTGGCCGCCCTGCTCATCGGCCGCGCGGGCCCTCTCCCGCGCCGTGTCGGCGTCATCCTCTCCGGCGGCAACATCGACGCCGAGCGCTTCGCCCGGCTCTGCGGCACCGGCACCCGCTGAATGGCGCGGCCCGCTCCACGGGCGGACGATGGAAGCACAGCCTTCACGGAGGAGGAGCGTCATGCTTGAGGTGAAGACGATCGACAAGCCGGACGAGCGGCGCGACTACCCCCGAGGCCATCTGGAAGCCGTCCACATGACGGGTCTGGACTTCGCCGTGGCCACGTTCGAACCGGGCTGGCGCTGGTCCGAGTCCGTGGCTCCGATCGCCGGGACCGACAGCTGCCAGATCCACCACAACGGCTACGTCGTATCGGGCCGTATGCGCATCCGCATGAACGACGGAGCGGAAGGCGAAGTGGGACCCGGCGACGTGTTCGTCTGCCCGCCCGGCCACGACGCCTGGGTCGTCGGCGACGAGCAGTGCGTGGTCTACGACTTCGCGGGCAGCATGGCCAAGGAGTACGCCAAGAAGGACTAGCCGCACCGTGCTTCGTACGGGGCCGCCTGATCACACCGGCAGCAGCCGTCCCACCAGGGTGCTCAACTGCCGGACGGTGCGGCACTCGTGCATCTCGACCAGCTCGGCGTAGGCCGGCGCGGCGGAATCGCCCGTGCCCCAGCGCGAGCGCTGCTCGGGGTTCAGCCAGTAGACGCGGCGGGCCCGTTCGGCGATCTGCCGTACGGCCGGCAGGTTCGGGTCGCTCATGTTCGTGCGGGCGTCACCGAGGACGAACACGGTCGTGCGCGGGCCGACCGCGTCGCCGTAGCGCTCCGCGAACTCGCCCAGTGCCATGCCGTAGTCGCTGCTGCCGTGCCAGCCCGTGAGCGTGGCCTCCGCCTGGATACGGGCGCTGAGCCCCTCCGGGTCCGCGGTGCCGTGTCGCAGGAGTCCGGTCACCTCGTCGATCCGGTTGACGAAGGCGAACACCCGCACCTTGCTGAACTGGTCGTGCAGCGCCTGCACCAGCAGCATCGTGAAGTCGGAGAAGCCCGACACCGACCCCGACACATCGCACAGCAGCACCAGTTCGGGGCGGACGGGACGCCGCCTGCGCAGCACCGGCTTCACCGGCACACCGCCCGTCGACAGCGAACCGCGCAGAGTCCGCCGCAGGTCGATCGCGCCCCGGGAGGCACGGCGGCGGCGGGCCGCGAGCCGGGTCGCGAGCTTGCGGGCGAGCGGCTGAACCGTCCGGCGCAGCTCGGCCAGCCGCGCCCTTCCGGCGAACAGGAACTCGACCTGGTCGGCGGTCGGGGCCACCGCCCGCCGGGCGATCTCGTCCCGGCCGCGCCGCTCGGCGACCCGGCGCCGCGCCTCCGCCGCCACCAGCGCGCGGAAGCTCTCGATGCGCCGCCGGATCTCGTCCTCCAGCAGCCGGTCCGTGAACCCCTCGCTCCCGCCCCGGCCGCGCACGTCGTCGCGGACCCGGGCGAGCAGCGTCTGCGGACGCAGCCGTTCCAGCGTCTGGTACGACGACCAGCCGTCCGACTCCGGCGCGGAACCGTACCCGCCGAAACCGTCGACGGCCTCGACCGCCAGCCGGGACAGCAGCGCCCGGTCGTCGGCGGCGAGTGCGGCCGCCAGCCGGTCGCGCAGATCGTCCCGGCCCGCGGCCTTCTCCTGCGGGCCGCCGACACCGCGCGGGAAGTACAGGTCGAAGACCGGGTCGAACACCTGCCGCCCACCGGTGCCGTGCAGCAGAGTCGCCGCGAGCCCTTCCCGCAGCAGCTCCCGGTCCGCGAGGCCGAGCGCCTCGACCGCCCGCGCCGCGTCGACCGTCTCGCCGGTGCCGATCCGCAGGCCGTGCGCGCGCAGCGCCCCGACCAGGGAGGTCAGTCGCTCCGCGACGCCCGCCGGCACGGTCACAGGGCGTCCAGGTCGAGCTTGGCGCTCGCCTTGAGCACGTCGTCCTGGTGCTTGAGGAGCACACCGAGCGTGGCCCGCACCACCGTCTCGTCCAGGGTGTCCGCGCCGAGGGCGAGCAGCGTGCGCGCCCAGTCGATGGTCTCGGCGACCGACGGCACCTTGCGCAGGTCCATCGCCCGCAGCGCGCCCACGACCCGGACGACCGAGCGGGCCAGCGCCTCGTCGAGCCCCGGCACCTTCAGCCGTACGATGCGGCGCTCCAACTCCTCCTCGGGGAAGCCGATGTGGAGGAAGAGACAGCGGCGGCGCAGCGCCTCGGACAGCTCCCGGCTCGCGTTGGACGTGAGGACGACGAAGGGGCGGCGCGTCGCGGTGATGGTGCCCAGCTCCGGCACGGTCACCTGGAAGTCGCTGAGCACCTCCAGGAGCAGGCCCTCCACCTCGACGTCCGCCTTGTCGGTCTCGTCGATCAGCAGCACCTTCGGGTCGTCACCCCGGATGGCGGTCAGCAGCGGCCGCGTGAGCAGGAACTCCTCGCTGAAGATGTCCGTGCGCGTCTCGTCCCACGTCTCGTCGCGGCCGGCGCTGATGCGCAGGAGCTGCTTGGCGTGGTTCCACTCGTACAGCGCGCGGGACTCGTCGACCCCCTCGTAGCACTGCAGACGCACCAGGCGCGCCCCCGCCACCTCGGCCACGGCCTTGGCGAGCTCCGTCTTGCCGACGCCCGCCGGGCCCTCCACCAGCAGCGGCTTGCCGAGGCGGTCGGCGAGGAAGACGGTCGTGGCGACGGCGGGCGAGGCGAGATAGCCGGTCTCGGCCAGACGCGCGGAGACGTCGTCGACGGATGTGAACAACGGGGCCTCCAGCTCGGCGGCAGCGGTCAGGGCGGACTGGGTGTCCAAGCGCTTGCTCACCGATGATGTCACGAGGGCCCCGCGTGCAGAACCCGTATCGCGGGGTGTGCTGGGCGACACCCCGCGATACGGGACCGTACCGGCCGTGCGAGGTCAGCCGTCGCCGCCCGGCGGCGGGGTGACCGCGGAGGGCCAGGCGAAGGCGTTGGTGTAGAGGCGCACCTTCGGGTCCTTGGCACGGTAGTAGCCGACGGTGTCGTAGGCGGTGATGGCGAAGTCCAGCCTGCCGTCACCGTTGAAGTCCGCGACGGCGATCCTGGCCGTGGACTGGGTGCTCACCTGCTCTTCGAGGAGCGTGTTCCCCTGCGCGTCGAGCTTGAGGTACCAGACACCCTGCGCCGGCGCGGGCCCCCGCATGCCGATCAGGAACTCGTCGTCCCCGTCGTTGTCGAAGTCCGCGACGACCACATGGTGCCCGGCTGCGTCCAGCTTCGGCTCGGGGTGGGCGAACACCTTCAGCACGTTGCGCCGCCACGGTTCGGCGAACGGCGAGGCCGTGCTGTCGGGCCGTACGTAGGCCGCGACGGTGTTCCCGTGGAACGGCTCCAGTGTGACGATCACCGCGCAGGACCGGCCGCCGATCCGCCCGACCGCGAGGTTCCCGCTGCCCTGGAAGTACCGGCCCAGCTCCGGCGACTTCTGCGGCGGCACACCCGTACCGAGGGTGACGTGCTGCCAGGGGCCGTTCGCTCCGGGGCCGGGGCCCAGCCAGCTGATTCCCTCGCCGCCGGCCAGCAGGAACGACTCCCGGTCCGGTCGCGGGGTGCCGGGGAAGCGGGCCGCCACCACGCCGTGCACCACGGTGAAGTGCGAGGTGTCCACGGCCCGGCCCGTCCAGCCCTCGGCGCTCAGCACGTCGTCGGGCAGGTCGTACACCATGATGTGCACGGGCGAGCGGACGCCGGCTTCGCCGCCCTGCGGCCCGACCACCGGGAACGCGGCGAGCTGGAGACGCCGGTCGGTGGTGAAGTGGCCGAGCCGCACCCGGTGGGTGGAGACCAGGTCGGCGACGTGTCGGCGCTGCCACGGCCCGTCGGGACGGCCCGTGCCCGGGTTCTGGAGCCAGGAGATCTTGCCGTCCTGGGGGCCGCAGTCGAACATGCAGTTGCCGTAGTCGTGGCTGAGGACCAGGTCCGGCAGGCCGTCGCCGGTGAGGTCGGCCGCGTCCAGGGCGACCGGCTTGTGGCCGCCGAAGTCCCCGATGGTCCGCTTGGTCCAGGACGGGTTCTGGTACCAGACGACCTGGCCCTGGCTGAGCCCGGAGGCGACCAGGTCGGGACGTCCGTCGCCGTCGATGTCGACGGCCTGGAGGAAGTAGCCGTCACGGGGGTCGGCGTCGATGACCGACTCGGTGAACTTCGGGGTGGCGTACGTGCTCACAGCCCCAGCCCCCTCAGGTACTCACGGGCCAGCTTGGCGTAGTACAGGGGCGGGCGCGGCCCGTGCGGGTCCTGCTCCGCCTCGACGACCAGCCAGCCCTTGTACTGCTTGGACTCCAGGGCGGTGAGGACGGCCGGGAAGGGAACCCCGCCGGACCGGTCGCCCGGCACCGTGAAGATCCCGGCCCGGACGAACTCCTCGAAGCCGGCCGAGGCCAGTTGGGGCCGGTCGCGCACGGCCTTGCGGATGTTCTTCAGGTGTACGTGCCGGATCCGGCTCGCGTGCGCCTCGACCACCGCCACCGGGTCGCCGCCGGCCCAGTAGAGATGGCCGGTGTCCAGCAGCAGATGGACGTACTCGGGGTTGGTGCGCTGCATCAGCGTGTCCACCTCGCCCTGGGTCTGCACCCCGGTGCCCATGTGCGGGTGGTAGACCAGCTGGAAGTCGCGCTCCCGGGCGAGCTTGCCGGCCTCGTCGAGGCCTTCGGCCAGCGCCTTCCAGTGGTCCTCGGTGAACACGGGCTTGGAGGCGCTGAGGCTGATGGGCATCAGGTGGATGGAGTTGCCGAACTCGGCCACGCCGATGCTCCTGGTCTTCACCGGCCCCTTGATCGCGTCGAGGAAGTCCATCCGCTCCTCGAAGGCGGCGATCGTCCGCCGGTGCATGCCGGGCACCGTGAAGAAGGTGCTCACCCAGGGCTCGGTGACGCTGAGCCCGCGCAGGCCGAGGGCCTCGTTCAGCGCGTTCACGTCGGTCGGGAACTTGTGGCCGATGCTGCACCCCTCGAAGCCCGCTAACGCGATCTCGCTGACGCACTGTTCGAAGGTGAGGTCGTCGCCCAGCAGCGGGAAGTCGTCGTTGGTCCAGCCGGTCGGGGTGATGCCGATGTGGGTGTCGGGCAGCCTGATCTGGGTCATGGTCGTCGTCCCTCCGTGACGTGTTCAGGCGCTGGGCAGGATGCGCTTGATCTGCTCGACCGACTGGAGTGCCATGGCACAACTGGTCAGCGTCGGGTTGGCGGCGTTGCCGAACGGGTGCAGGCCGTTGCCGCCGAGGAAGAGGTTCTTGACGCCCCACACCTGCGAGTTGGGGTCGACGACACTGGTCTTGCGGACCTTGCCCATCCGCGTGGTGCCGGCGATGTGCAGCGGCAGGCCCGGGGTGAGGAACTGGGGCTCGGAACCGGGCATGAATCCGCCGAGCTGGGCGGCGACCCGCATCATGTGGTCCATCATCCGGCCGCAGTCGGCCCGTTCCTCCCGGGTGAGCTGGAAGTGGAACGTCGGCTGGGGCATGCCGAAGGTGTCCTTGATGTGGCTGCTGAAGGTGATGCGGTTGCTGCGGCGCGGCCGGGACATCCCGAACCACCGCAGGTCGACGATGAGCCGGCTGTCGATGTTGGGCGGCACCTCGCCGTAGCTGAAGGCGTCGCGGTGGATCTGACAGTGCCAGGGCTGCCCCGGGACGGCCGGGATCCACAGGTTGGGTTCGAGCTCACCCTTGGGGAACGGCACGGGGTCCGCGCCCGGGGTCTTCTCCTCCTGCTTCTGCTTCTGCTTCTCGATGTACTCCTTCACCCGCTGCTGCGCGTCGGGGTACTTGCCCAGCAGGCTGACGACGTCGTCGATGAGCGACTGCTTGAGCACCGTCTGGCAGAACGCCATCGGCTGCTCGGTCATGTACCGGCCGAGCGACTCGGACTGCAGGCCCGAGGCGAACAGCAACTGCGGGGTGAGCACCGGGTTGCAGGCGACGACGAACACCTCGGCGTTGATCGTCACCTTCTCGTCGAGGTCGCGCAGGTTGCGGACCTTCACGCCCGTCACGCGCTGGTCGCCGCCACCTGCGTCGGAGAACTCCAGCCTGGTGCACTGGTGCTCGGCCAGCAGCCGGAAGGAGCCCCTGGTCGGCGTGTGGCGCGGGTTGGCGAGGTCGCCCAGGACGGTGTCCGCGGCGCTCCAGTGCACGGCGTCGGACTTCGCCTGGTCAGGGCGGGGGCGCACGGCGAGCGGCAGTTCCCGCACGTTGGTGAACTGGGCCCGGTGCAGCACCTCCCGGACGAGGAGATGGCGGGCCGAGGCGGCGAACACCGTCTCCGACTTGTGCAGGAGCGCGGCGGCCTCCTTGTAGAGCTTGTCCATCACGGGAGCGTCGATGGGGTAGCCCTCGCCGTTGTACGTGCGCTCCAGCGTGGCGTGGAACTCCGGGACGGCGCAGGTCCAGTGGGTCGCCATGCCGCCGACGGCGTACGTGGACGCGCACGCGGCGAGGTTGTCGCGCTTCTTCTGCTCCGGGTTCTGGTTGTTGAGGACGAATCCCGGCCACTCCTCGGGGTTGTACGAGAAGGAGGACGGGTCGAGAGTGACCACGGGGGAGTCGTCCGAGGCGATGGACATCGGATGCAGATGACCGCGGATCACGGACGCGAAAAGATCCACGTTCTTCTGGTACAGAAAGCTGTTCTTGAGGTGCTCTCCGTAATTCCCGGAGAGTTGCGCACCGGCGTCGATCATCAGGACGTGGTGTCCCGCTTCCACGAGTTTCCGCGCGAATGTGGCGCCGACCGGGCCACTTCCGACGATGAGTACATCGACGTCGTACTTGCTCATGTGCGGCCTCCCTTTCGGGGAATGGGGTCCTTCCCATTGAGGAGCCGGTCGGAAATTCCGTAAATAGCGGGCTGCCAGGTTCCCCTGAAGGGGGTATTCCTGTGATGAACCGACAAATATTCCGCCTGTTCCGGAAAAGGGAATGGCTGTGAACCCCGACTCGAAAAGCCGGGGTTCGCAGTCATGTGTTGTCCCAGGGGATTACCGGGAATTACTGGGAATTACCGCCCCTCGGTGATCCTCAATTCCTTGATTCCCGGGCGCTTTCCCTTGTCGCTCGGGTCCGCCGCGCGCACCTCCGCCCGGACGAAGCGGGCGGTGACACCGGGCGTCACCTCGCTCCAGCGCTCGCCGTCGGCGGAGGCGAGCAGCCGGTGCGAGCCCGGACGGACGTCCGACCACTCCACCGCCGCCTCCGAGACCCGCGCCGCGCGCCCGAGGTCCACGGTCAGCCGTGCTTCGGCCGCCTTGGGCGACCAGATCGTCGTCCGGTCCCCGTCCACCGCCGCGTACGCGTACAGGCCGGGCTGCTCCGACGTGGCCTCGGCCGGGCGGCAGCGGGCCACGTTCTGCGTCGGCACCCGGTCGGGGCGACGGGTCTTGAGGACCGCCGGCGCCGCGGAGCTGACGATCTGCGAGCCCTGCGGGGTCTCCAGCTCGAACGGCTCCCCCTGGACCAGCCGCACCGTCGTCTCCTCGGCGCCGATGGCAACCTCGTACGTCCTGCCGTGCGCCCGCAGCCCCTTGAGCGTGACACCCTGCGACAGCTGCGGCGGGAGCACCGGGTCCAGACGCACCTTGCCCGCGCGGGTGCGCAGCCCGGTCAGCCCGTGCGTGAAGACCTGCACGAAGCCGCCCTTCCCGGTCAGGAAGTCCTCGGCGGGGAACCCCGCGTGCGGGTCGCCGGCCCCGGCCGCACGCTCCCCGCGCGCCTCGGAGAACAGCGCGAACGGCCCCCGTACGAACGGCCGGATCGACCGCATCAGATAAGTGTGCGTGACACAGCCGGGCTTGCCGATCGCCGCCGCGTCCACCGCGTGCACGGAGTCCGTCATGGCAGGGCCGTCCGGATCGGAGCGTGCGGCGTAGTAATCGAGCGTGCTGGCCGCCGCCTCGTCCGGCATGGGCCACTCCAGCGGATACATCAGCAGCACGGTGTCCGCCTGCTTGATGGGCGCCCCGTCGTAGCCGTCGTACTGCCGGAAGACCTTGGTCTCCTTGTCGTACGGGATGCGCAGCCCGTCGGCGACAGCCGTCCAGGCGGCCGGGGCCCGCTCGTCGAGGACGCCGGCCGCCTTGGCGGCGTTGTGCAGCGTGGTCGCGGCGCCGGCGTTCGTGAAGACCGCGTCGTTCTTGTAGTTGCTGTACTCGTCGGGCCCGGAGACGTTCCTGATCGAGTAGCTGCCGTCGCCGTTGCGGGTCACCCGGCTCTCCCAGAACTCGGCGATGCCCTTGAGCAGCGGCCAGCCCCGCTGTCGCAGCCACTCCTCGTCACCGGTCTGCTGGTAGAACTGCCAGGCAGCGAGGGCGATGTCGGACTGGAGGTGGATCTGGGTGCGGCAGTGATCCGGCTCCACGCTGTGGCACTCGGAGGTCAGATCGCCCCGGTCGGCGCTCGTCCAGGGGAAGAACAGACCGCGACGGCCGAGCGCGGCGGCGTTGCGCCGGGCGGCCGGCATGGTCCGGTGGCGGTACTCCAGGACCGGCCGGGCGAGTTCGGGCCGGAAGGCCAGCAGGCCCGGGAACATCCACGTCTCCGCGTCCCAGAACTTCAGGCCCGCGTAGTCGTCACTGGTCAGACCGGCCGGCGCGATGCTGTCGGGCGAACCGGCCCGCGTGTTGGCCAGCAGCCCGTAGAGGCTGGAGCGCAGCCAGCGTTGCAACTCCGGCTGCCCGCCCACCTCGATGTCACCGCTCCACAACTGGTCCCACTCGGCGGCGTGCCGCCCGAACAGCCGCTCCCAGCCACGGTCCGCGGCCCGCAGCGACTCGTCGGCGGCGTGCCGCGCGGGCTCGGCGGAGGTCAGCTCGGTGTCGACGCCGACGAACTTGGTGAACGCGTAACTGCGCCCGGCCCGCACGGGCACCGTCGCCGACTGGCGCGCGGTCAGTCCCTCGCCGCCCCGGGTCCAGCCGCGCACCGGCACACCCTCGTCCGGGCGCAGCGTCGACACGACCGCCCCGCCGACACCGGTGCCGTCGGTGCGGAACGCCACGGCGATCCGGTCCTCCACCGACCCGCCAGGCCCGTCGGCGGTGGCGGAGACCCGCCGCGCCCCACGGCCGTCGAGCACGTCGGTGACGCTCGCGCTGCCGCCCCACCGCGGGGTCACGCGGAGCCGTACGGCCCCGACGTGACGGTACTTGCGGTCGGCGACGACGTCGTAGACCAAGTCGGTGGCCCGGCCCTCGCCGGTGGTCCACGTCAGGGACGTGCGCACCAGGCCGCAGCGCAGGAAGACGGTCTGCCGGTAGCCGGAGATCCGGCCGGCGGGCGTCGAGGGGCCGAAGGTCTCGTCCCCGACGGTGACGGTCAGCCCCGACCACGTGGGGAGGGCGGCGATGACATGCCGGTCGTCGGCGGTCTGTTTGTTGTGCGCGTAGAGGCCCGACACGAACGCCCCGTCGTAGCGGGGCGTCTTGAGGGGCCAGCCGGTGTCCCGCTCCGACACGGAGTAGCCGGACCCGGCGGGCGGCAGGCTCTGCCCGAGGTAGCCGTTGGCCACATAGGCGTGGTGGTCGTTGGCCGGATCCGTGGACGTGAGTGCCCAGTCGGCCGGCGCGGAGTGCCCCTCGTCGGGGCAGAGTCTCGCGGCGCGTTCCGCCGGGGGAGCGGCCCCGGTGAGCGACGCGGTGGTGAGGAGGGTGCCGAGGAGGAGAGGGACGGTCAGCCGGGTGCGACGTGACCGGCGTAAGGGCGGTACGGGCCGCCTTCGCGCGTGCAGCATGAGGGGTCTCCGCGTGATCGGTGAGAGGCCGGCGCGCCAGGACACAGACAGAAGGGACGCCGATGCGGACGTCGCTACCCAGCGCGCAGGTTCCGTAACCCTGAGTAGTAGATACAGCTCCAGTGCGCCCCCAGGTGCTCCGGCGCCGTCGCTCGCGCACCCGAGCCCCCGGCGCGTACCGGCCTCCCGGCGCACCTCCTTCGGTATGACTTGGGGGGATGCCCGGGCACCGGCCGCGGGTACTCGATCACTCCAGCACGGAAAGGGTTGAGGCATGCAGATCGATCTGAAGGGCCGCACCGCTCTGGTGACCGGTTCCACGCAGGGCATCGGCGCCGCGATCGCCGCGGGCCTGGGCCGGGCAGGGGCCAGGGTGGGCGTCAACGGCCGCTCGCCCCAGCGGGTGCAGGAGGCCGTGGACCGGATGCAGGGCGAGGCCCCCGGCGCCGACCTGGTGCCCGTGGCCGCCGACGTCACCACCGACGAGGGCGCCCGGCAGGCGCTGGACGCGCTGGGCCAGGTGGACATCCTCGTCAACAACCTCGGCGTCTTCGAGTCCGCCGACCCGCTGGAGATCAGCGACGAGGAGTGGCGGCGCTACTTCGAGGTGAACGTCCTGTCCGCCGTGCGCCTCACCCGCCTCGTCCTGCCCGGCATGACCGAGCGAGGCTGGGGGCGCGTCCAGTACATCGCCAGCGACTCGGCGGTCGTCATCCCCGCCGAGATGATCCACTACGGCATGTCGAAGACCGCCCTGCTGGCGGTGAGCCGGGGCTTCGCCAAGCAGGCGGCCGGCACCGGCGTCACGGTGAACTCCGTCATCGCCGGCCCGACCCACACCGGCGGTGTCGAGGACTTCGTCTACCAGCTCGTCGACCGCGACCTGCCCTGGGACGAGGCCCAGCGCGCCTTCATGCGGCAGCACCGGCCGCAGTCCCTCCTCCAGCGGCTGATCGAGCCGGAGGAGATCGCCAACATGGTCGTCTACCTCGCTTCCGACCAGGCCTCGGCGACCACGGGCGGCGCCCTGCGCGTCGACGGCGGCTACGTCGACTCGATCCTGCCCTGAGTCAGGCGTCCCCCACCAGGATCACCTCCAGCGTGCGCGGCCCGTGCACCCCCTCGACCCGGTCCAGCTCGATGTCACTGGTCGCCGACGGCCCGGAGATCCACGTCAACGGACGTGCCGGGTCGAGGCGTTCCAGACCCTGCGGCACGGACGACACGACCTGGCCGGGGACGCGCACCACACAGACGTGGTGGTCGGGGACGAGAGTGATCCGGCGCCGCCCCTGGTCGGGTGAGCCGTCCAGCACGATCGTCCCGGTCTCCGCGATCGCGACCGCACAGGCCGTTACCACGCTGTCCACCCGGTCGAGTTCGTGCGGCGTGCTGTCCGCCCGGTCCGCCACCCGCGTCACACCGGTCTGCGAGAGCCACCCCTCGTCCAGCCCGGACGGCACGAGCACCGAAGCCGACCCCCGCTTCTCCAGCAGCCCCGCGATCAGCCCGGCCAGCCCCTCGGTGTCCGTGCGGTGCACGATCGCCCGGTAGTCCGCCAGGTTCTCGGCGAGCAGCTCCACCGTCTCCGAGACGCTCCGGTCCCCGTGCTCCCGCAGATAGTCGCGGGCGACGGCCTGTTCGTACGGCACGTCATCGCGTGGCACGTCCGCCAGGGCGCGCCGCACCCGCCCGAGAATCCGCTCCCTGCTGTTCACCTGTCCCCGTCCTTCCCACCACGAGTCCGCTGCCACCAGTCCCGGAACGGCTCGGCGGGCACCGGCGGCAGATCCCGGGTCCCGCTCCAGGCCCGCCCGGGCCCGGGCAGCGTCCGGGGATGGAAGCGCCGGGTCCGGGAGGCGGCGCGCTGGCCGGTGCGCAGCGCGCCCGGGTGCGTGAAGGCCCAGCGGGCCGCGCGCATCGCCGCCCGCTCGGCGGCATGCCCCTTCGCCGGCCGCAGCACCACCCTGTTGCCCTCGCGGGTGACCTCCCCGCCCTCCACGACCCGTTCCCGCAGATGCACCAGCACCTCGGGGATGTCGATGGCGACCGGGCACACCTCGTAGCACGCGCCGCACAGCGAGGACGCGTACGGCAGCGAGGCGTCGATCTCACTGCCCGTGCCCCGCAGTTGGGGACTGAGGATCGCGCCGATCGGCCCCGGGTACACCGAGCCGTAGGCATGGCCCCCGGCCCGTTCGTACACCGGGCACACGTTGAGGCACGCCGAGCAGCGGATGCAGCGCAGCGCCTGCCGGCCCACCTCGTCGGCCAGGGTGTCGGTGCGGCCGTTGTCCAACAGCACCAGGTGGAAGGTGCTCGGCCCGTCCCCGTCGGTCGTCCCGGTCCACGTCGACGTGTACGGGTTCATGCGCTCCGCCGTCGAGGAGCGGGGGAGGGTCTGGAGGAACACCTCCAGGTCCCGCCACGTCGGCACGATCTTCTCGATGCCGACGACCGAGATCAGCGTCTCGGGCAGCGTCAGGCACATCCGGCCGTTGCCCTCCGACTCCACCACCACCAGCGTGCCCGTCTCGGCGACCATGAAGTTGGCGCCGGAGATGCCGACCTTGGCGCGCAGGAACTTCTCCCGCAGGTGCAGCCGGGCCGCCTCGGCGAGTTCGGCGGGCGTGTCCGTGAGCCCCTCGGGTGCCGGGCGGCCCCACTCGCTCATCTCCCGGGAGAAGATGTCGCGGATCTCGCCGCGGTTGCGGTGGATGGCCGGGACGAGAATGTGCGAGGGGCGGTCCTTGCCCAACTGCACGATCAGCTCGGCGAGATCGGTCTCGTAGGCGCGGATGCCCTCGGCCTCCAGCGCCTCGTTGAGCCCGATCTCCTGCGTGGCCATCGACTTGACCTTGACGACCTCCGACTCGCCCGTCATCTTCACGAGCTGGGTGACGATCTCGTTGGCCTCGGCCGCGTCGGCGGCCCAGTGGACGATGCCGCCGGACGCCGTCACCGCCTCCTCCAACTGCTCGAGGTAGCGGTCGAGGTGACGCAGCGTGTGGTCCTTGATCCGCTTGCCCGCCTCGCGCAGCTCGGCCCAGTCGGACACCTCCGTGACGGCCTTGGCCCGCTTGGCGCGGATGGTGTGCGTGGCGTGCCGCAGGTTGCCGCGCAGGGTCTTGTTGCCCACGGCCTCCCGCGCGGCATCCGGAAACGCCGGCATCCCGACGAACGTCCCGCTCATACGGCCGGTTCCTCCTCCGTGCTCGCCAGGATCTCCGCGATGTGCACCGGCCGCATGCCGGTCCGCAGCCGGGTCATCGTCCCTCCGATGTGCATCAGGCAGGAGTTGTCGGCCGCGCACAGCACCTCGGCGCCCGTCGACTCGGCGTTGCGCACCTTGTCGGCGCCCATGGCCGCCGAGACGTCGGCGTTCTTCACGGCGAAGGTGCCGCCGAACCCGCAGCACTCGTCGGCCCCCGGCAGCTCGGCCAGCTCCAGCCCCTTCACGGCCTGGAGCAGCCGCCGCGGCCGGTCGCCGAGCCCGAGTCCCCGCAGTCCGTGACAGGTCGGGTGGTACGTCACCTTGTGCGGGTAGTACGCCCCGACGTCCGTCACGCCCAGCACGTCCACGAGGAACTCGGTGAGCTCGTACGTCTTCGGCACCACCGGCGCCAGCGTGGCCGCGAGGGTGTCCCCGCGCCCCTCGGCCCGGGCCCGCTCGCCCATCCGCGGATACAGCTCCCGGACCATCGCCCCGCACGACCCGGACGGCGTCACGATCGCCTCGTACTCGCCGAAGACATCGGAGAAGTGCCGGGCGAGCGGTTCGGCCTCGTGACGGTATCCGGTGTTGTAGTGCGCCTGGCCGCAGCAGGTCTGCGCCATCGGGAAGTCGACGTCGACGCCCAGTCTGGTCAGCAGTTTCACCACGGCGCGCCCGGTGTCCGGATACAGCGTGTCGTTGACGCAGGTCAGGAACAGGGCGACACGCATCGCGGCTCCTTGTGGTCGATCATCGGATGAGTTGCAGCGTAGTCCGGGGACGGGGCCCGGGGGAGACCCCGTCAGCCCTCGGCGAGCCGGTCTTGCGCGGCGCGCCACCGCTCGGTCCCGCCGCGCGGCTCGTACCGCGTGAGCGGCTGGGTGCGGACGAGCAGCCGCCGCATCCCCGCCAGGTCACCGGCGAGACCGTGGGCCCGCGCCTGCACGAGCACGTTCCCGAGGGCGGCGGCCTCCGTCGGCCCCGCCACCACCGGCAGCCCGCAGGCGTCGGCGGTCAGCTGGCACAGCAGAGCGTTGCGCGTACCGCCGCCCACCACGTGCACCACGTCCACCGGATGCCCGGCGAGCCGCTGCGCGTCCTGGACGGCCTTGCGGTGGGCGAGGGCGAGGGAGTCGAGGATGCAGCGCGTCACCTCGGCCGGCGACTCGGGCACGGGCTGCCCCGAGACCCGGCACGCCTCGGCGATCCGCTCCGGCATCCGCCCCGGCGCGAGGAACGCCGCGTCGCCCGCGTCCACCACGGACCGCAGTGCCTCCACCTTGGAGGCCTCCAGCAGCAGCGCGCCCAGGTCCGGCTCGCCCCAGGCCCGCACGCACTCCTGGAGCAGCCACAGCCCCATGATGTTGCGCAGGTACCGGACGGTGCCGTCCAGCCCCAGCTCGTTGGTGAAGTTGGCCGCGCGGCTCTCCTCGGTCAGCACCGGCGCGTCCAGCTCAAGTCCGGCCAGGGACCAGGTGCCGGTGCAGATGTACGCGAACCGCTCCTGCCCGGCGGGTACGGCGGCCACCGCCGACGCGGTGTCGTGCGACCCGACCGCCGTCACGGGCACGGGACCGGTCAGCCCGGTCTCCTCCAGCACCGCGTCCCGCAGCACACCCGCCGGATCACCGGGCTGCCGCAGCGGCGCGAACAGGCTCAGGTCGACACCCAGCCGCGAGGCGATGTCATACGCCCAGTCGCGCGTCCGGGGGTCGATCAGCTGGGTCGTCGAGGCGTTGGTGAGCTCGGTGCCCTGCTCACCGGTGAGCCAGTACGTCAGCAGGTCGGGGATGAGCAGCAGCCGCTCGGCGGAGGACAGCTGGGCCGAGGACCGGGCGGCCGTCAGCTGGTACAGGGTGTTGAAGGGCGCGTACTGCAACCCTGTCGCCGCGTACAGCTCCTCCGCCGGGACGGTCGCCCACACCTTCTCCGCGACCCCCTCCGTCCGGGAGTCCCGGTAGTGCACGGGATTGCCGAGCAGCGCCCCGTCCGCGTCGAGCAGCCCGTAGTCCACGGCCCAGCTGTCGATCCCGACGGAGTCGACCTGCCCGGCCGCCTTCAGCCCCTCCAGCACTCCCGCGTACAGACCGAGCACGTCCCAGCGCAGCCCCTCGGGCACGCGCACGGGCCGGTTCGGGAAGCGGTGCGCCTCGGTCAGCTCCAGGCTGTCGGGGCCGACGCGGCCGACCATGACGCGCCCGCTGGACGCGCCGAGGTCGACCGCGGCGTACGACTTCACGGCCGCGCTCACCGCAGGAAGGCGGCCGCGACGCCGGCGTCGACCGGGACGTGCAGCCCGGTGGTGTGGGTCAGGTCGCCGCCGGTGAGGGCGAAGACCGCGTTGGCGACATGCTCGGGCAGCACCTCACGCTTGAGGATGGTCCGCTGGGCGTAGAACTCGCCGAGTTTCTCCTCCTCGACCCCGTACACGGCGGCCCGCTTGGCGCCCCACCCGCCGGCGAAGATCCCGGAGCCGCGCACGACACCGTCGGGGTTGACCCCGTTGACGCGGATGCCGTGCTCGCCCAGCTCGGCGGCGAGCAGCCGCACCTGGTGGGCCTGGTCGGCCTTGGTGGCCGAGTAGGCGATGTTGTTGGGCCCGGCGAACACGGCGTTCTTCGAGGCGATGTAGACGATGTCGCCGCCCAGCTCCTGCGCGATCATCACCCGCGCCGCTTCCCGCGACACCAGGAAGGACCCGCGCGCCATGATGTCGTGCTGGAGGTCCCAGTCCTTGGCCGAGGTCTCCAGCAGCGGCTTGGAGATCGAGATACCGGCGTTGTTGACGACCAGATCGACACCGCCGAACGCCAGCACGGCCGCCCGGAACGCCTCGGCGATCTGCTCCTCGCTCGTCACGTCCACGGTCACGGCGACGGCCTTGTCCGGACCGCCCAGCTCCTCGGCGACCGCGGCCGCGTTCTCCCCGTTCAGATCGGCCACGACGACACAGGCGCCCTCGGCGGCCAGCCGGTGCGCGATCGCCTTGCCGATGCCGCTGCCCGCACCCGTGACCAGCGCGACCCGCGTCGCGAGCGCCTTGGGCTTCGGCATCCGCTGGAGCTTGGCCTCCTCCAGCGCCCAGTACTCGATGCGGAACTTCTCCGACTCCTCGATGGGCGCGTACGTGGACACGGCCTCCGCCCCGCGCATCACATTGATGGCGTTGACGTAGAACTCGCCGGCCACCCGGGCGGTCTGCTTGTCCTTGCCGAAGCTGAACATGCCCACGCCCGGGACCAGCACGATCGCCGGGTCGGCGCCGCGCATGGCGGGGGAGTCCGGCTCGGCGTGCCGCTGGTAGTAGGCGGCGTACTCCTCGCGGTACTCGGCGTGCAGCTCCTTCAGCCGGGCGATGGCCTCGTCGAGCGGAGCGGTGGGCGGCAGGTCGAGGACCAGCGGCCGCACCTTGGTCCGCAGGAAGTGGTCCGGGCAGGAGGTGCCCAGCGCGGCCAGCCGCGGATGCTCGGCGCTCGCGAGGAAGTCGAGAACCACCTCGGAGTCGTTGAAGTGCCCGACCTGGGGCCGGTCCTGGGACGCGAGGGCACGGACGTACGGCGCGAGCGCGGCGGCCCGCTCCCGGCGCTCCCCGGCACCCAGCGCGGCGTACCCCTCGATCACCGGCCCGAAGGGCTCCTCCTTGCCCCGCTCGGCGAGGAACTTCTCCGCGGTCCGGATGATGTGCAGCGAGTTCCGCTCGCACTCCTCGGACGTGTCACCCCAGGCCGTGATCCCGTGCCCGCCCAGAACGCACCCGATGGCCTGCGGGTTGGCCTCCTTCACGGCCGCGATGTCCAGCCCCAGCTGGAACCCGGGCCGCCGCCACGGCACCCACACGACGCTGTCCCCGAAACACTCGGCGGTCAGCTTCTCCCCGTCGGCGGCACAGGCCAGCGCGATACCGGAGTCGGGGTGAAGGTGGTCGACGTGCGCCGCCTCGACCAGCCCGTGCATCGCGGTGTCGATGGAGGGAGCCGCACCGCCCTTCCCGTGCAGGCAGTAGTCGAACGCGGCGACCATCTCGTCCTCGCGCTCGACACCCGGATACACGTCGACGAGCGCCCGCATCCGGTCCAGCCGCAGCACGGCGAGTCCCGCCTCGGTGAGCGTGCCGAGGTCACCGCCGGACCCCTTCACCCACATCAGCTCGACGTCACCACCGGTGACGGGGTCGGTCTCGGTGCCCTTGGCGGAGGCGTTGCCGCCGGCGTAGTTGGTGTTACGGGGATCGGAGCCGAGCCGATGCGACCGAGCGAGCAGGGCGGCAGCTTCGGGATGGGTTGCCATGGATACGTGTTCCTCTCAAGGGACGGTGGGTGACTTACTCAGGGGCGCGGGGAACTGCGCGACCAGCCACACTCGGCCCGCACCCCGCAGACAACAGATCTCGGCAGACGCTTACGCACCCCACCCCGCCTGCTCCCCACCAACCCGCTCAGAAACGATCTTCTCCGCCCACCCGGAACGGCGATACGCACCGATCGGATCCGCGTCGAGCCCCATTTCCTCCCGCACCTCGGCAAGAAGAGGCCGGACATCGGTGTTGTACGCGTCCATCACCACCGCATTCGCCCCGAGCACGTCCCCCGACCTCTGCGCCTCACCCAGCGCCTCCCGGTCGACCAGCAACGCCTTCGCCGTCGCCTCCTGCACATTCATCACCGACCGAATGATCGCCGGGATCTTCGCCTCGATGTTGTGGCACTGGTCGAGCATGAACGCGACCTCGGCCGAGAACCCCCCGCCCCGGATCACCTCGTACATGATCCGGAACAGCTGGAAGGGGTCCGCCGCACCCACCATCAGGTCGTCATCCGCGTAGAACCGCGAGTTGAAGTCGAACCCCCCGAGCTTCCCCTCCCGCAGCAGCGTGGCGACGATGAACTCGATGTTGGTCCCCGGCGCGTGATGCCCCGTGTCGACGACGACCTGAGCCTTCGGCCCGAGCTTCAGGCAGTGGGCGTACGCCGTGCCCCAGTCCGGCACATCGGTCGAGTAGAAGGCCGGCTCGAAGAACTTGTACTCCAGCAGCATCCGCTGCCCGTCGCCCAGCCGCTCGTAGACCTCCGCGAGCCCCTCGGCGAGCCGGTCCTGCCGGGCCCGGATGTCGTCCTGCCCGGGATAGTTCGTCCCGTCGGCGAACCACAGCTTCAGGTCCGTCGAACCCGTCGCATCCATGATGTCGACACACTCCAGCAGGTGATCGACGGCCTTCCGGCGCACAGAAGCCTCCGGGTGGCAGATGCTCCCGAGCTTGTAGTCGTCGTCCTGGAACGTGTTGGAGTTGATCGCCCCCAACCTCACGCCCCGCTGCTCCGCGTGCTTCGCCAGCGCCGCGTAGTCGTCGACCTTGTCCCACGGAATGTGCAGGGCAACCGTCGGGGCGACCCCCGTGAACTCGTGCACCTTCGCCGCGTCGTCCAGTTTCTCGTACGGATTGCGCGGCACACCGGCTTGCGCGAACACCTTGAAGCGTGTGCCCGAGTTCCCGTACGCCCACGACGGCGTCTCGACGGCCTGGGTCTTGAGAGCGGCCTTCACCGCGGCGAGCTCGGTCACGTCAGGGCTCCTGAGGCATCGGGTCGTATCGACCACCGAATGAAACGATTCAGGACGCGAAGTTATGGGCCCCCCGAAGGGGTGTCAACCCCTCCGGTCGACACGGTTACTCGTGACCAGGGCGTGACCTTCTGTCCTCGAAACATTTTCGACCGGAACCCATTGACGTGACATGCGCGACCCGCCTAACGTCCCGGCAACCCAGTTGAAACCTTTCACGACGCCCACGACGCCGAGAGGCGGCCACGCCGGCGTCGTCGAGGAGCCCCCATGACCCACCCGTCCACCACGGGTCCGGCCCCGGTTCTGGCACTGAAGGACGTCTCCAAGTCCTTCGGCGCGGTCCGCGCACTGCGGGACGTCTCCCTGGAGCTGTTCCCCGGGGAGGTGCACGCGCTCGCCGGTGAGAACGGTGCCGGCAAGTCCACCCTCATCAAGGCACTCGCCGGAGTGCACCGGCCGGACGCCGGCCAGGTGCTGCTCGACGGTGCGCCCGTCACCTTTCACGGCCCCGGCGACGCCCGCGACGCCGGCATCGCCGTGATCTATCAGGAGCCCACGCTCTTCCCCGACCTGTCGATCGCCGAGAACATCTACATGGGCCGCCAGCCCCGGCGCGCCCTCGGCCGGATCGACCACAAGGCCACGCACAACGCGACCGCCGCCCTCATGGAGCGCCTCGGTGTCGAACTCGACCCCGACCGGCCCGCCCGCGGCCTGTCCATCGCCGACCAGCAGATCGTCGAGATCGCCAAGGCCCTCTCCTTCGACGCCCGCGTCCTGATCATGGACGAGCCGACCGCCGCGCTCACCGGCAGCGAGGTCGCCCGCCTCTTCGGCGTCGTACGCACCCTGCGCGACCAGGGGGCCGCCGTACTGTTCATCTCCCATCGGCTGGAGGAGATCTTCGAGATCTGCCGGCGGGTCACCACCCTGCGCGACGGCGCCCTGGTCGGCAGCGAGCCGCTGGAGGGCATGACCGAGGACGACCTCGTGCGTCGCATGGTCGGCCGTGACCTCGACGAGCTCTACCCCAAGCAGGACGTGCAGCCGGGCGAAGTCGCCCTGAGCGTGCGCCGCCTGACCCGCGAAGGCGTGTTCACCGACGTCTCCTTCGACGTACGGCACGGCGAGATCGTCGGCCTCGCCGGACTCGTCGGCGCCGGGCGTACGGAGGTCGCCCGGGCCGTGTTCGGCATCGACCGCTGGGACGCCGGCGAGGTCACCGTCGACGGCAAGGCCCTGGTCAACGGCGCCCCGTCCACCGCGATGTCCGCCGGACTCGCCCTGGTCCCCGAGGACCGGCGCGCCCAGGGCCTGGTGATGGACATGTCCATCGAGCGGAACATCGGGCTCACCGGGCTGCGCACGACCGTGAAGGCGGGCCTGATGGACCGCGGCGCCGAGCGCAGCCGCTCCCTCGACTGGGCCGTCAAGCTCCAGGTCAAGTACGCCCGGATCGCCGACACCGTCAACACCCTCTCGGGCGGCAACCAGCAGAAGGTCGTGCTCGCCAAGTGGCTCGCCACCGCGCCCCGGGTGCTGATCGTCGACGAGCCGACCCGCGGCATCGACGTCGGCACCAAGGCAGAGGTGCACCGGCTGCTGTCCCAGCTGGCCGCCGACGGCGTGGCCGTCCTGATGATCTCCTCCGACCTGCCCGAGATCCTCGGCATGGCCGACCGCGTGCTGGTCATGCACGAGGGCCGGCTCACCGCCGAGATCCCACGCTCCGACGCCACCGAGGAAACCGTGATGGCCGCAGCCACCGGGAGGGCCGCCGCATGACGGTCGTCACCCCACAAGAGGCCCCCGTGGCCGACGTGCCCAAGTCGAGCGGCACCCGCCTCGTCGACCGCGTCTTCAAGATGCGCGAACTCGCCATCCTCGTCGTCTTCCTGGTGATGATCGCCGTCACCCAGGCCGGCAACAGCCAGTTCCTGTCCGAACAGGGCATCAAGGACCTGCTGCTGAACGCGACGATCCTCGTGCTGGTCGCCACCGGCCAGTCCCTCGTCGTCATCACCCGCAACGTCGACCTGTCGGTCGGGTCCACGCTCGGCATCAGCGCCTTCGCCGCCGGAACGTATCTCCAGGGCGGCGGCAACCCGGTCGTGGCGATCGCGCTGGCGGTCCTGCTCGGCATCGGCTTCGGACTGCTCAACGGCCTGCTCGTCAGCCTCGGCCAGGTGCCCGCCCTCGTCGTCACCCTGGGCACGCTCTACATCATCCGGGGCATCGACTCGATCTGGGTCGGCTCCAGCCAGATCACCGCGGCCGATCTGCCCGGCGGGTTCGTCGACTTCGGCTCCGGCGGCATCTCGGCGGTGCCGTACCTGGCGCTGATCGCCGTCGCGGTCCTCATCGCCACCGCCTACTACCTCAAGCACTTCGCCAGCGGCCGCGAGCTGTACGCGCTGGGCTCCAACCCCGAGGCCGCCCGCCTCGCCGGCATTCCCGTGCGCAAGCGGATCCTCGCCGCGTACACCTTCTGCGGCGCCCTCGCCGGACTCGCCGGCGCGATGTACCTCGCCCGGTTCGGCAACGTCGACTCCGGCACCGGCAACGGCTACGAACTGACCGTCGTCAGCGCGGTCGTGGTCGGCGGTGTCGTCTTCACCGGCGGCTCCGGCAGCGTCTACGGCGCGGCCCTCGGCGCGCTGCTACTGACCTCCATCAACAGCGTGCTGCCCGCCCTCGGCGTCAGCTCCGTCTGGGTGCTCGCCATCAACGGCATCCTGCTCATCCTCGCCATCGCGGTCGACCGGATCGTCGCGCTGCGCGTGGCCTCCGCCCTGAAGAAGAGGAACGCCCGCCATGGCTGACATCTCCCTGAGCCGAGCGGTCCGCTGGGACACGGTCGTCGGCGCACTCCTCATCGTCGTCCTGCTGTTCTCCTTCGGCTTCGTCGACGGGTTCGGCAACGCGCTCAACCTGTCGTTCCTCATCGGCAACACGCTGCCGATCGCGCTGATCGCCTTGCCGATGACCCTGCTGGTCGTCTCCGGGGAGATCGACCTGTCGGTGGCGTCCACGGCGGGTCTGTCCGGTGCCGTGATGGGCGCCCTGTGGAACCAGGGCATGGCCATCGAGACGATCATCCCGATCTGCCTGCTGCTGGGCGTGGTGTGCGGGCTGATCAACGGCCTGCTGGTGACCAGGCTGGGACTGCCGTCCCTCGCCGTCACCATCGGCACGCTCGCCGCGTACCGGGGTGTCGCGCAGATCGTGCTCGGGTCGGACGCGGTGACCGACTTCCCCACCCAGTACCTGGAGTTCGCGGCCGGGCGCATCGGTGACACGTTCATCCCGTACGCCTTCCTGCCGTTCCTCGTCCTGCTCGCCGTCGCGGTGGTCGCGCTGCACGCCACCCCGTTCGGGCGGTCGCTGTTCGCGATCGGGGCGAGTGAGGAGGCGGCGCGGTTCGCCGGCATCCGGGTCAAGCGCCAGAAGCTGATCCTGTTCACGGTGACGGGCCTGATGGCGTCGCTCACCGGCATCTTCTGGGCGCTGCACTTCGCGAGTGCGCGGTACGACAACGCGATGGGGCTCGAACTGTCGGTTGTGGCCGCGGTGTTGCTCGGGGGGATCGACTTCGACGGTGGCAAGGGCACGCTCGGTGGCGCCATCGCCGGGGTGTTCCTGCTGGGGGCCTTGCAGAACGTCATGAGCCTCCAGGACGTTTCCGCGCAGTCGCAGATCGTCGTCACCGGTGTGTTGCTCGTTCTTTCCGTGCTCGGGCCTCGGGTGGCTCGGCAGATCGCCGTCTTGCGTGCTCAATCTGCCGGCTGACCGTTGTCTGTGGCTGGTCGCGCAGTTCCCCGCGCCCCTAGAGGGGCGCACCACACTCACCTCGTCAAAGGAAACCGTCATGCGTAAGTCAACCCTCCGCCGCAGCTGCGCGGCGCTCGCCACCGCCACCTCTCTCGCGCTGGCGCTCACCGCCTGCGGCGGCACCACCAAGAAGGACGTCGCCAACGAGGGCGGCTCCGCCGCCACCGCCGGCAAGGCCGACCCGAACGCCGAGCTGAAGAAGGGGCTGACCGTCGGGTTCCTGCCCAAGCAGGTCAACAACCCGTACTTCACCTCCGCCGACAAGGGCGGCGAGAAGGCGCTGAAGGAGCTCGGCTCCAGCTACAAGGAGGTCGGTCCGTCCAGCGCGACCGACACCTCCGGGCAGGTCAGCTACGTCAACACGCTCACCCAGCAGCAGGTCGACGCGATGGCCGTCTCCGCGCAGGACCCGGGCGCCCTGTGCACCGCGCTCAAGCAGGCCATGAAGAACGGCATCAAGGTCGTCACCTACGACTCCGACACCACGCCCGACTGCCGCAACGCCTTCGTCTCGCAGGCCTCCGCCGAGGACCTGGGCCGTACCGAGGTGCAGCTGCTCGCCAAGCAGATCGGCTACAAGGGCGAGATCGCGATCCTGTCCGCCGCGCAGACCGCGACGAACCAGAACACCTGGATCGACTTCATGAAGGACGAGCTGAAGAAGCCCGAGTACAAGAACATGAAGCTGGTGAAGACCGCGTACGGCAACGACGACGCCCAGCAGTCCTTCCAGCAGACCCAGGGCCTGCTCCAGGAGTACCCGAACCTGAAGGGGATCATCTCCCCGACCACCGTCGGCATCAAGGCCGCCGCCCAGTACCTGTCGGGCTCCAAGTACAAGGGCAAGGTCAAGCTGACCGGCCTCGGCACCCCGAACGACATGCGCAAGTACGTCAAGAACGGCACCGTCGAGGCGTTCGAGCTGTGGGACCCGGCGAAGCTCGGCGAGCTGGCCGCCCGTACCGCCGTCGCCCTGTCCTCCGGGCAGATCACCGGCAAGGAGGGCGAGACCTTCAAGGCCGGCTCCATGGGCGAGTACACCATCGGCAAGGACGGCGTGATCAGCCTCGGCAAGCCGACCGTGTTCGACGCCAAGAACATCGACCAGTTCAACTTCTGATCACCGCGTCCCGATCACAGAAAGGGCTGTTGATGCAGCGCGTGTGCTTCCTGCTGAAGGTCCGGGCGGACCGCCTCGACGAGTACCGCGAGCGGCACGCCGTCGTGTGGCCCGAGATGCTCGACGCCCTGAAGGCGACCGGCTGGCACAACTACTCGCTCTTCCTGCGCGAGGACGGACTGCTCGTCGGCTACCTGGAGACCGAGGACTTCGCGGCCGCCCAGGCCGGTATGGAAGCCACCGACGTCAACGCCCGCTGGCAGGCGGAGATGGCGCCGTTCTTCGAGTCGCTGGACGGCGCCCGGCCCGACGAGGCCATGAAACCGCTCACCGAAGTGTTCCACCTCGCCTGAACAATGGAGTTCATGAGATGCACAGACGTACGTTGCTGGCCGCCGCGTTCGCCGGAGCCGTGGTGACCCCCGCCCTCGCCTCCGGCACCGCGCGGGCCGCCGACCCCGGGCCCTCCGTCACCCGGACCGGCACCACGACCCTCGACAGCCAGGCCGTCTTCTTCGTGTCGTACGACGGCCTGGTCAACAACAACTCGTTCCAGAAGAACGGCCTGCTGACCTACAAGGGCTACCAGTACGCCGTCTGGTACACCGCCGACCGCAACGCCGTCGTCGGACGCCGGGCCCTCGGCGCGAGCACCTGGTCGACCGTGAAGGTCGGGCACACCCTGCGGTACAACGACTCCCACAACGTCATCTCCATGGGCGTCTCCAAGGTCGACGGCCGGCTGCACCTCAACATGGACTCCCACAGCGACGGCTTCACCTACGTCAAGTCGGTCGCCGGGCTCCTGGACAACCCCGGCGGGCTGAGCTGGACCGCGAGCCGCTTCGGCGCACCCCAGTCCACCCTGGACGGCCTCGCGCTGACCTCGCAGTTCACCTACCCGCAGTTCATATCCACACCCGACGGCAGGCTCCAGCTGAGCTACCGCGTCGCCGTCTCCGGCAACGGCCGCAACGCGCTCGCCGAGTACGACGGCACCAAGTGGACCAACCTGGGGGAGTGGTCCAGCTCCACCGGCACGTACACCAGCGAGCACGGCTCCTCGACCGCCCGCAACATGTACCTGCACGGCATCGACTACGACCGGAACGGCCGGCTGCACTCCTTCTTCACCTGGCGCGAGCAGAACGGCGCCGTGATGTGCAACGGCGGCGGCATCACCAACCACGACACCGGCTACGTCTACTCCGACGACCGCGGCCGCACCTGGCGCAACAACGCGGGCACCGTCGTCGGCGTCACCGGCGGCTCCGACAAGGTGTCCGTGAACGACGCCGGCCTGGTCGTGGACCCGCTCAACCCGGACCACTCCCTGATGAACCAGGAGAGCCAGTTCACCGACTCGGCGGGCCGGCCGCACGCGATCATCTCCTACGTCCCGGGCCGCTTCGGCCAGTGCACCACCAACTACGTCACCGACCGGACGCGCAACGGCCGCGCCTTCCACGTCCGCAAGAACGCCTCGGGCTCCTGGCAGAAGACCGAGATCCCGGTCCCGCTGAACTCCAGCCAGCGCACCAAGCTGATCCTGGACAAGTACGACAACGCCTACGCGATCTTCCCCTTCGGGCGGATCGCCGGTGCCTCGGCCGCCTCCGGGTACACCGACTGGAAGATCCTGTTCGACGGCAGCGGCCTCAACGCCTTCGGCGAGGTCGTCGTCGACGAGACGCGCGTCGCCCAGGACGGGGTGCTGTCCTTCATGTACCAGGAGAAATCCAGCGGTACGACGCCCTCGGCGCTGCACGTCGTCGACTTCCGGCTGCCCGCCTGACCGCGCCCGGTTCCCGGGGCGGCGTGCCGTAATGTGAAGCCGCCCCGGCCGCCGCCCCCTCTCGTCTCCCCTTGGAGGTCCCTGCCCGATGGCCCAGTCGGTGGGTATCAAGGACGTCGCCCGAGCCGCCGGAGTCTCCGTCGGCACGGTGTCGAACGTGATCAACCGCCCGGACACGGTCGCCACCGAGACCCGGGCCCGCGTGCTGTCCGCGATAGACCGGCTCGGCTACGTCCGCAGCGAGTCCGCGCGCCAGCTGCGCGCGGGCCGCAGCCGCATCATGGGGCTGCTCGTCCTCGACATGGGCAACCCCTTCTTCGTCGACGTGGCCCGCGGCGCCGAACGCGCCGCACGGCAGGCCGGGCTCGGCGTGATGGTCTGCAACAGCGCCCAGAACCCGGGCGAGGAGGCCGAGTACCTGTCGCTCTTCGCCGAGCAGCGCGTGCGCGGTGTGCTGCTCACCCCGGCCGACGCCACGGGCCGCAACATCGAGGCGTTCCGCCGGCACGGCATCCCGTTCGTCCTGGTCGACCGGGTCGCCGAGGGCACCACCGAGTGCTCGGTCTCCGTCGACGACGTCGCGGGCGGCGCCCTGGCCGTACGCCATCTCGTCGACGCCGGGCACCGCTCCCTCGCCTACGTCAGCGGCCCGCCCGGCCTCAACCAGGTCCGCGACCGGCGCACGGGCGCCCTCGAAGCGCTCTCGGAGGCCGGGCTCGGGCCCGACGCGCTGCGCGAGCTGCCCACCGAACGGCTCGACGTCGCCGCAGGCCGCGACGCCGGCGCCCGCCTGCTCGGCCTCGCCGACCGGCCGACCGCCGTGTTCTGCGCCAACGACCTGCTGGCGCTCGGTGTCCTCCAGGCCATGTACGCGGCCGGTGTCGGCGTCCCGGACGACCTCGCCATCGTCGGCTACGACGACATCGAGTTCGCGGCGGCCGCGGCCGTGCCGCTCACCTCGGTACGGCAGCCCGCCGTCACCATGGGCGCCATGGCGGCCGACCTGCTCCTGGAGGAGACGGAGGAGGAGGGCCAGGCCCGGCCGCACGAGCACCGGCGGGTCGTGCTCCAGCCCGAGCTGGTGGTCCGCCGCTCCAGCCTGTCCGCCCGCTGAACCTGAACGGCCGTTCAGGAAGATTTCATGATCCGAAGGGGCCACCTGCGGACGCCTGCTGTGATGAACTGGGACGCGGTCCGAAAATCCGTCCGTCCCGGGAGCCCTGTTGACCCTCAGCTACCGCCAGCCCGGAGTCCTCCTCACCGACCGCCGCTTCACCGTCCCCCTCGACCACACTCGCCCCGAGGGCGAGACGATCGAGCTGTACGCCCGCGAGGTCGTCGCGACCGACAAGGCGCAGCAGGACCTGCCGTGGCTGGTCTACCTCCAGGGCGGGCCCGGCTTCGGCGCGGACCGCTCCGTCGGCAGGCCCGGCTGGCTCGGCCGCGCGCTGAAGGAGTTCCGCGTCCTCCTCCTCGACCAGCGCGGCACCGGCCACAGCACGCCCGCCAACCGGCAGACGCTCCCGCTGCGCGGCGGCCCCGCCGAGCAGGCCGACTACCTCACACACTTCCGCGCCGACACGATCGTCCGCGACTGCGAGGCCATCCGCGCCCAGGTCACCGGCGGCGCTCCCTGGACCGTCCTCGGCCAGAGCTTCGGCGGCTTCTGCCTGACCACCTACCTGTCCCTCGCGCCCGAGGGCCTGGCCACCGCTGTGATCACCGGCGGACTGCCCTCCTTGGACGCCCACGCCGACGACGTCTACCGGGCCGCCTTCCCGCGCATCGAACGCAAGGTCTCCGCGCACTACGCGCGCTACCCGCAGGACGCCGAACGCGCCCGCCGGATCGCCGACCACCTCCTCACGCACGACGTGGTCCTGCCGAACGGCTACCGGCTCACCGTCGAGGCCTTCCAGTCCCTCGGCATCGTCCTCGGCACCGGCGACGGCACCCACCGCCTGCACTACCTCCTGGAGAACGCCTTCGTCCGCACCCCGCAGGGCTTCGCGCTCTCCGACGCGTTCCAGGAGCAGGCGCAGGGCATGCTGTCCTACGCCCGCCACCCGCTGTACGCCCTGATCCACGAGTCGATCTACGGCCAGGACGCCCGGCCCACCGCCTGGTCGGCCGAGCGGGTCCGCGCCGAGTTCCCGCAGTTCGACGCCGCGAAGGCCCTCGCGGGAGACGAACCGCTGCTGTTCACCGGGGAGTCGATCCATCCCTGGATGTTCGACTGCGACCCGGCGCTGCGCCCCCTGCGCGAGACCGCCGACCTGCTCGCCGCCCGCACCGACTGGACCCCCCTGTACGACCCGGCCCGCCTCGCCGCGAACGAGGTACCGGTCGTCGCCGCCGTCTACCACGACGACATGTACGTCGACACCGCCCACTCCCTGCGGACCGCCCGCACGATCCGCGGCCTGCGCACCTGGGTCACGGACGAGTTCGAGCACGACGGCGTGCGGACCGGTGGCCAGCGGGTCCTCGACCGGCTGCTGGCGCTGGTGCGGAACGAGGCGTGATGCCGTGCCGGAAACATGTGGCGATGCCGGTGGCGCGGATTAGTCTGCGGGCATGACGACCACTCAACTCCAGCCCATGCCCGGCGACTGGCGGCGTGCCCTCGCGGTCGTGGCCCACCCCGACGACCTGGAGTACGGCTGCTCGGCGGCGATCGCGGCCTGGACCGACGAGGGCCGCGAGGTCGCCTACGTGCTGGCGACCCGGGGCGAGGCGGGCATCGACACACTGGAACCCGAGCGCTGCGGTCCGCTGCGGGAGCGGGAACAGCGGGCGAGCGCCGCGGTGGTCGGTGTGTCGGCGGTGGAGTTCCTCGACCACAGGGACGGTGTCATCGAGTACGGCACCGCCCTGCGCCGCGACATCGCCGCCGCGATCCGCCGGCACCGGCCCGAACTGGTCATCACGCTCAACCACCGGGACACCTGGGGCGGCGTCGCCTGGAACACCCCGGACCACGTGGCCGTCGGCCGGGCCACGCTCGACGCGGCCGGCGACGCGGGCAACCGGTGGATCTTCCCGGAGCTCACCGAGCGGGGCCTCGAACCGTGGGACGGCGTGCGCTGGGTCGCCGTCGCCGGTTCCAGCACCCCCACGCACGCGGTCGACGCGACGTCCGGCATGGAACGCGCGGTGCGCTCACTGCTGGAACACCGCACCTACATCGAGGCCCTGACCGACGAGGACCCGGAGACCTACGTCCGGGGCTTCCTCACGCAGCACGCCGAGGCCACCGGGGAGCGGTTCGGGGGCAAGCCGGCGGTGGCGTTCGAACTGTTCGGCAGATGACGCGGATGACAGGGGAGACGGGGGAGACCGGGGAGACGGGGGAGACCATGACAGACAGCAAGGAGCTGGCCGACCGGTTCGAGGAGCACCGCGGGCGGCTGAAGGCCGTCGCCTACCGCATGCTCGGATCGCTCGCCGAGGCGGAGGACGCCGTCCAGGAGGCCTGGCTGAAGCTCGGCCGCACCGACGCGGACGACATCCACAACCTCGGCGGCTGGCTCACCACGGTGACCGGCCGGGTGTGCCTGGACCTTCTGCGCTCACGTACCGCGCGCCGCGAGGAACCCATGGACGACACCTTCGTCCCGGACCCGGTGCTCAGGCCCTTGTCGCACATCGACCCGGAGCAGGAGGTGCTGCACGCCGACGAGGTGGGCCTGGCCCTGCTCGTCGTGCTGGAGAACCTGGAGCCCGACGAGCGGCTCGCGTTCGTGCTGCACGACATGTTCGCCGTGCCGTTCGACGACATCGCGCCGATCGTGGAGCGCAGCCCGGCCGCGACCCGGCAGCTGGCGAGCCGCGCCCGGCGCCGGGTGCGCGGCGCCACCCCGGCGGCCGAGCCGGACCTCGGCCGGCAGAAGGAGGTCCTCGACGCCTTCCTGGCCGCCTCGCGCGGCGGGGACTTCGAGGCGCTGCTCGCGCTGCTGCACCCGGACGTGGTGCTGCGGGCCGACTCGGGTGCCCTGGTGCGCGGCGCGGCCGTGTCCAAGGCCCTCCAGGGGGCGAAGGCGGTGGCGGAGCAGGCGCTCATGTTCGCCCGGTTCGCGCAGTCCGCGGAGCTGGTGCTGGTCAACGGCTCGGTCGGGGTCGTCAACGCGCCCGGGGGACGCGTGCAGTCGGTCATGGGAGTCACGATCACCGACGGCCGGATCACCGGCATGTACATCCTGGCCGACCCCGAGCGGCTGGAGCGCCTGGAGGCGCCCGGCCTCGCGGGCTGACTCGGCTCCGGCCCTGTTCGGGGTGGGCCGAGACGGCGCGGCCCGGGGGAGTGCCGGGACATGGCTCCCCGCGTCAGTCACCCGCCCCGGGCACTGGACAGCGCAGGTCTGAGGCAGGCTCCCGCACCGGTGTCCGGCGCTCCGGGTGCAGCCGCAGCCCCTCCGGCATCAGCGTCAGCCGCTCCGTCACGCGCAGCCGGTACGCCGGGTCGGGCCGCAGCTCGTAGCGGCGCAGCAGCAGGCCGAGCACCAGCGTCGCCTCGTGCAGGGCGAACTGGCGCCCGATGCAGGCCCGCGCCCCGGTCCCGAACGGCTTGAAGGTGTGTGGGGCCCGGGACCGGACCGCTTGCGCCTCGAAGCGGTCCGGGTCGAACCGCTCGGCGTCCGCGCCCCACACCTCGGTGTCCCGGTGCAGCATCGGCGTCAGCACCAGCGCCCACGCCCCGCGCCGCATGGGATGCTCCCCGGCCAGCACGGTGTCCTCCCGCGCCTCCCGGGCGAAGGCGGGCGCGGTGGGCCACAGCCGCAGCGACTCGTCCAGCACCCGGCGGACGTAGCGCAGCCTGGCCACCTGCTCGTAGGCCGGTTCCGGCGCGTCGCCCCAGACGCGGTCCACCTCGGCGCGGGCCCGGGCCGCGGCCTCGGGGTGGCGGGAGAGGTAGTGCAGCGCGAAGGAGAGCGCGCCGGACGTCGTCTCGTGGCCGGCGACGAGGAAGGTGATGACCTGGCGGCGGACGTTCTGGAGTTCCAGCCGCTCCCCGGTCTCGGGGTGGGCCGTCTCCAGCATCCGGTCGAGCAGGTCCCCGTCCCCGCGGCCGGTGGCGCGCCGGGCCCGGATCAGCTCGTCGACGGTGCGGTTGAGGTAGGCGATGTCGGCGGCGTTGCGGCGGCTCGCGCTGCGCAGCAGCAGCGGGGCCAGCGGGAAGGGCACCGTGTTGAGCCGCTGCGCGTACGTCAGCGTGCCGATCATCGCGGTCACGAAGGGGTGCGGCCGGGCGCGCTCGAACGACCCGAAGTCGTGGCCGAAGCCGGTGCGGGCGATCGTCTCCAGCGTCAGCTTGGTCATGTCGCCCGGCACGTCCACCGCCCGGCCCGAGGCCGCCGCCCGGTCCCAGTGTTCGGCCAGCTGCCGCGCGACGGCCAGCATCATCGGGTGGTAGCCGGCCATGGCCTCGCGGCTGAACCCCGGGGCGAGCACGTCGTGCGCCAGCTGCCAGTTGGGCTCGTGGTTGTACGCCGTGAACAGGCCGTCCCCGGCGACCGGCCGCAGGTTCGCTATGCCGAGCCCCACGTGCTTGGCGAACCGCGACTCGTCCGCGAGGTCGGCCGCGTGCCGGGCGCCCCACACGAACACGAACTCCTTGCCGAAGGCCTTCCGGCGGAAGACCGGACCCAGTTCGCGGGCGTACCGCAGCGAGTCCTGCAGGGGAGTGCGCCGGTTCACGCCCACCACGTCACCGAGCAACGGGATCCGGTGCGGCGGATGCGGAATGCGGCCCAGCTCCGGCCAGCCCAGCTCGGCACTGCGGAACCCCTTGGGCAGCCCGTCCCGTGTCGACGCCTCCGTCATGACGCGATCTCCCTTGATCCAGCGGCGGGTTGGCACGTGTTGTACGTGGGTTCAATAGCGCGCTTCAGTCTGGTCCGGTTGTTGAACCGGCGTCAAGTAAAGTGCGGGCATGGCCGCGAACCAGAGCGGGCGCACGCGCCGCCGGCTCAGCACCGAGGAGCGCCGGGAGCAGCTTCTGTCGGTCGGGGCGCGGCTGTTCTCGGAGAGTCCGTACGACGACGTGTGGATCGAGCAGGTCGCCGAGATCGCCGGGGTGTCGCGCGGGCTGCTGTACCACTACTTCCCGACCAAGCGGGACTTCTTCGCGGCGGTCGTCGAGCGCGAGAGCGAGCGGATGCTGCGCATGACGGCGGCGGTGCCCGGCGTCCCGGTGCGCGAGCAACTCGCGGGCGGTCTGGACACGTTCCTTGAGTACGTCCAGGCCCACGCCCACGGCTACCGCGCCTTCCACCGTGCCGACGCGGCCGGGGACCAGGCGGTGCGCCGCGTCTACCAGCGGGCCCTGGCCGCACAGGAGCGGCAGATCCTCGCGGCGCTCGCCGCGGATCCCGAGTTCGGCCCGGCCTTCCAGGAGCGGCCGGAGGTGCGGCTCGCGGTGCGCGGCTGGCTGGCGTTCACGACGTCCGTCTGTCTGGAGTGGCTGCGGGGCACGGAATTGAGCCGGGATCAGGTGCGTGAGCTGTGCGCCCGCGCCCTGCTGGGTGTCCTCACTCCCTGAAAGGCCTCGTAAAGATCACGTGACGTGGTTGGCTCACGCCCCGATCTTCGGTAGGTTAGGCAAGGCTTACCTAAGGAGGTCTGGGATGGGTGACGACAGCCACGACGACAGCCACAGCTGGACGGCGGCCCCTGCCGCTGCGGAGCGGGCGCGCTCGGTGCTCGCCGCCGCGTGGTCCTGCTCGGTGACCGCGGAGGGCACGCGGGAGGAGCTGGTCGGCGCGCACACGGTGACCGACGACGGCCGGGTGCTGGTGGACGTGCCCGGGGACAGCGCCCTGCTCGGGGCCGCGATCTGCGCGCCCCGCGGCGAGCCGTCGGCGGCGCTGGAGTTCGCCGACGTGGCGCCCGTCCCGGTGCGCAGCCGGATCCGCGCCCGGCTGTGGCTCGCGGGCCGGTTCACCGTGGAGGGGGAGAGCCGGCTGGCCTTCCGGGCCACGCGCGTGGTGCTGCGGCAGCCGTCCGGGGCCGTGGTCGTGGACCTCGACGACTTCGCCGCCGCCACGCCCGACCCGCTCGGCACAGCCGAGGCCCGGCTGCTGACGCACCTCGCCGACTGCCACGCGGACGCGGTCGAGCGGCTCACCCGGCTCGTCGACGCCGACAGCCTGCACGGCGCGGTCCGCGTCCAGCCGCTCGCCGTCGACCGGCACGGACTGACCCTGCGCATCGAACGCACCCGTGCCCACGGCGACGTACGCCTCGCCTTCCACACCCCCGCCGACACCGTCGCGCAGCTCACCGAGCGCATGCACGTCCTCCTCGGCCAGGCGACCGCCGCGGCCTGTCCGCGGGCCCTACAGTGGCAGCGCACAGACGGCGACCGGTGACGGAAACGGTTCACCGGCGCGGCGCAGCGCGCCGCTCTCCTCGTCGACACGGAAGACGGTCACCGTGCCGGACTTCTGGTTCGCCGCGAACAGCAGCGTCCCCTCCGGTGAGAGGGCGATCTGGCGCGGGAAGTCCCCGTCCACCGGCACGGTGTCCAGCAGCTTGAGCCGGGCGCCGTCCTCCTCGACGGCATACCGCGTGAGGCTGTTGTCGCCGCGGTTGGCGAGAAAGGCGTGACGGCCGTTCGGGGTCACCTGGAACTGCGCCGGGTAGTTGGTGCCCGGACCGGTGCCCGTGGACTGCGGCTCACCGACCGTGACGCGGCCCGAGGCGGGGTCATACGCGCAGACCGCCACCGTGTTGTCGACCTCGTTCGCGAGGTAGGCGTACCGGCCGCCGGGGTGGAACGTCAGGTGGCGCGGGCCCGCGCCCGGCCGGGCCCGCGCCTGCGCGACCTCCGTGAGCGTGCCGGCCTTCTCGTCGAGCCGGTACGTGTAGACGGTGTCCGTGCCCAGGTCTACGGCGAGCACATGCCCGCCGTCGGGGCTGGTGAAGATCTGGTGGGCGTGCGGACCCTCCTGGCCCGGACCCGGTGCCGGACGGGAGTGCCGGACGAGACCGGTCCGCTCGCCGAGGGCGCCCGAGGCGTCGATCGGGTGCACGGCCACACTGCCGGAGCCGTAGTTCGCGCTGAACAGCCAGCGCCCGCCCGGATGCACCGACAGATGGCAGGGGCCCGCGCCGCCGGTGCTCCGGCTGCCCAGGATCTTCCGGTCGGACAGCCGGACGGCCGTCACGGCCCCGTCGTCGCGCTCGTTCACCGCGTACAGCGTGTGGCGGTCCGGGTGGATCGCGAGGTACGACGGGTTGCCGACGCCGGTGAGTGTGCCCGAGCCGCTGATCCGGCCCGTCGCCGCGTCGTACGTGGCCAGGCCGATGCCCTTGCCGCCGCCTTCGACGGAGGTGTAGGTGCCGAGGTAGAGGGGGCGCGGGCCGGACGGGCGCCCGGCCCGGCGGGACGGGCTCACGCCCGACTCGGGGGCCGTCGGACTCGTCGGGGCCCCCGGCGCGGGCGCGTCGTCACAGGCGGGCAGCGCCGCCGCGGCGGCTCCGCCCGCCAGCGCGCCGACGAACCGGCGCCTGCTCCAGCCACCACTGCCCATGTCGCCCCTCAGGTCGTCACTCGTCCCCGTCGTGACAGCCACCTTGGCGTGGATCACCCGTCAGGTGCAACAACGGCACCGGGCGTTGCGCGTGGCGCAATCCACTCCGGGTGGTCGCTCAGCGAGAACGTCCGCCGACCCCCGTACGGTTCCGCCACATCTGCTCCTGGACGCCCAGGCGCTCCCGCAGCCGCGTCAGACGGGGCATCCGCACGCGCTGCTCCCGCGACACCTGGTCCAGTTCCTCGAACAGGCGCCGGGTGCGGTGCTCGGTGTCGAGTTCGTCGAGGATCCGGTTGACCTCCGTCAGGACGGCACCGAGCAACTGCCAGTGCCGCGTCTCGAGCTCGGCCTCCTTGCGCAGCAGCAGGGCGAGCTTGTCGCGCGTGCCCGCCGCGGTGCGCAGCTCCGTGGCGAGACGTTCCTCCGCCGACTCGGCGCTCGCGCTCAGATGGGTGGTCACCAGCACCGCGAAGCTCACCACGGCGTCGGCGATCTCGGACAGCAACTGCTCCAGCGCGGCGCCCGTCTCGGCGTCGAACAGCGGCTCGGGCTCGCGTTCCTTCGCCAGGTCGGTGAAGGAACGCGCGAGCACGCGCAGGACGACCGTGCAGATCTCCAGCGTGTCCAGGCCGGTGCGCAGCACCACACGGTGCAGCAGGCCCTCGTGTACGCGCGGGTTGAGCCGCAGGCTGTCCTCCGCCTGCCGGAGCGCCGCGTCCACCTCGACGATGTCGTGGTCCAGGCGCCGCGCCTCGTGCAGCCGCTCCGCCGCCTGGTCCGGGGGCGTACCGCCGGCGGCCTCCTCGCCCATGCGCAGCATCAGCTGTCGCAGCCGGCGCGCCAGGCCCTCGATGGACGCGCCCGCCTCCTCCACCCACACCGGCGGAGCCAGCAGCAGATTGCAGCCGAGCCCGACGACCGCGCCGATCAGCGTCTCCACCACCCGGGCCCAGGCCGTGTCCCCGTGGGTGGTGACCCCGAGCACGAGCATCGCGCTGATCGCGACCTCGGGTACGTACTCCTCCACCCGGACCAGCCGTCCCACGGCCAGCGAGGCCACGAGGAGCAGTGCCAGGCTCCACCACGTCAGACCCACCAGAAGGCTGAACGCGATGGCGACGAGGACGCCGGTCACCACGGCGTTCACCCGCCGGAAGCCGTTGGTGAGCGTGGCGTACAGGGTCACCTGGACGACCAGCAGGGCCGTCAGGGGAGCGGTGAGCGGTGCCGCCTCGGGGCTCAGCCGGAGCGCGATGACGTAGGCGATCGTCGCCGCGAACGCGGACCGCGCCGTCTGGACGACCACGGGGTCCCGGCGCTTGTGCACGATCCGCCGGGCATGCGTCGTCCACTCACGTACCTCTCGCATCCTCAGGCTGTTCCCCTTCCCCTGGCGCATCGAACGCGTTCATGAAGGACGTTAGCGCCGGGGGAAACCACGGGCGACCGAGGGCCTCAGGCGTACACCTTGTCGAGGAAGGCAGCCAGGTGGCCCCGGGTCCGCTCGATCTGCTCCTGGAGAGTGAGACTCTCGTCGAAGCGGGTCCCGCTCTCCGGCACCTTCTTCCCGCGCAGGTACAGCGAGCAGGCGAGGTCGGTGCACATGTACGCCCCGACGGAATTGCCCTCACGCCCGGCCGTCCCCGCCTTGCGCGCGGTCATCAGCGACACACCGCCCCGGGGATGCGTCGTCAGGCACAGCGAACACATGCTGCGCTGCAGAAAGCCCCGCTGCGCCGCCTGGAACCGCATCGCCAGCCCGACGAGCCGCCCCTCGCGCTCGGCGACCAGATAACTCCGGTCGGGCGCCCCCGGATCCCGCCAGCCCAGGAAGTCGAGATCGTCCCAGGGCCGCTCGGCGAGGTCCCGCGGGACGGTCAGACGCTTGGCCTCTCCCTTGGAGCAGTTGACAAACGAGTTCCGGATGTCGTGTTCGGTGAGTGATCTCATGGGAGGGCTCCTGCTCGTCGTCGGCGAAACCTAGGGGTCCTAGGTTTCGTGGTTCAGGGTAAAAGCATCGACGAAGGGGGAGCCAGTGGATTTTCAGAAAGGCGGGGGGCCACCAGTGGGGAGCCGGCAGGGCCTGCTTCGTGGCCGGGGCCCGTGGTGGCGGGCCCCCCGGGGTGAGCGGCCCCAGCGTGTAGGCGGGCGCCACTGGTGGGGGGCGGGCACCGCCTACTCCGCGGCCGGGGCCTCCGGTGGCCAGACATCCGGCGTGAGCACCCCCAGCGCATAGGCGCGGGCCACCAGTTCGGTGCGGTTGGCGGCGTGCCAGCGGGCGGACAGGCGGCGCAGGTGGTAGGTGACGCCGTCGGTGGTGAGGCCGGTCTCGCGGGCGGCCCGGGCCGTGGTGGCGCCGGCGGCCAGCAGGGCCAGGATGCGGGCCTCCACGGGGGTGATCCGGTCCTGCTCGGCGGGCGGGGCGGGGGAGGGGGCGCGCTCGCCCTCCACGCGCAGCATCACCAGCAGCGCCGGTGTGTCCTCCACCGTGTCGCTCACCGGGTCCGCCGTCAGCTCCCCGTACCGCTCCGCGCCGCCGGGTGCCCGCCAGCGCACCGACACCTGGTAGCGCGAGCGGTGCCGCAGGCGCAGGGCCTGGGCGATGCGCTCCACCTGCGTGGCCTCCCGCGGGCTGAACAGGTCCAGGACGTCACGGCCGCGCAGCCGCCCCGGCGTCGTACCGCACTCCGCGGCCATCGCCGGATTGGCCAGCAGCACCGCGCCGTACACGTCGCACACCGCGACCGGCATCGCGACCCGGTCGAAGAGGAGCAGGGCGCGGTTGCGCCATGTCACGGCCTCCTGCCGGGCCTGGTCCACGGTCATCTCCTGCCACGCCGGGGCGCCCCCGCGCAAGGGCGACGCGTCTGCATGTACTACACAATCATGTAGGGCGGCGGCACGGCCCGCAGGGTCCCGTGGATCACGCTGGATCGCAGTACGTCCGTACCGCGAAAGGCAGTTGTCGCGTCATGCGCCCCACCGCACAGACCCCCCGGCCCGCAGACGGCCTCCCCGGCCTCCCCGTCGCCGACATCTCCGGCACCGGGCCCGGCGCCGCACCCGTCCAGCAGGCCATGGACCTGATGCGCGAGCACGGGCCCGTGTTCGTGCGGCGGCTGTACGGACGCGACACCCTGTTCGTGGGCGACCTGGACCTCGTGGCGGAACTCGCGGACGAGCAGCGGTTCGCCAAGCACATCGGGCCCGGTCTGGAGAACGTCCGCGAGTTCGCCGCCGACGGCCTGTTCACCGCGTACAACGACGAGCCCAACTGGGCCAAGGCGCACGACATCCTCATGCCCGCCTTCGCGCTCGGCTCGATGCGGACCTACCACCCCGTGATGCTGAAGGTGGCCCGCAGGCTCATCGCCTCCTGGGACCGCGACGCCCGCGCCGGACACCCCGTCGACGTGCCCGGCGACATGACGCGCATGACGCTCGACACCATCGGACTGGCCGGGTTCGGCTACGACTTCGGCTCCTTCGAGCGCTCCGAGCCGCACCCCTTCGTCGAATCGATGGTCCGCTGCCTGGAGTGGAGCATGACCCGCCTCGCCCGCGTCCCGGGCCAGGACTACTCGGCGCAGGACGCCGCCTTCCGCGACGACTCCGCCTATCTCGCCCAGGTCGTCGACGACGTCATCGCCTCCCGCACCGGCACCGACCAGAGCCAGGCCGACGACCTACTCGGCCTCATGCTGACCGCCGAGCACCCCGCCGACGGCGGCACGCTCGACACCGCCAACATCCGCAACCAGGTCATCACGTTCCTCATCGCCGGCCACGAGACCACCTCCGGCGCCATGTCCTTCGCCCTGTACTACCTCGCCAAGCACCCCACCGCGCTCCAGCTGGTGCAGCGCGAGGTCGACGAGCTGTGGGGCGACGCGGCGGACGTCGAGCCGACGTACGACGAGATCGGCCGGCTGACCTACACGCGCCAGGTCCTCAACGAGGCGCTCCGGCTGTGGCCCACGGCCGCCGTCTTCGCCCGGGAGGCCCGCGAGGACACGCTGCTCGGCGGCCGCATCCCGCTGCGCGCCGGGCAGTCCGCCCTGGTGCTCACGCCGATGCTGCACCGCCAGCCCGTCTGGGGCGACAACCCCGAGCTGTTCGACCCGTCCCGCTTCACGGCCGAGGCGGAGGCCGAGCGCCCGGTGCACGCCTTCAAGCCGTTCGGCACCGGTGAGCGCGCCTGCATCGGGCGGCAGTTCGCCCTGCACGAGGCGACCATGCTGCTGGCCATGCTCGTCCACCGCTACCGGCTGAGCGACCACGCCGGCTACCGGCTCCACGTCAAGGAGACCCTCACCCTCAAGCCCGAGGGCTTCACCCTCACGCTCACCCCGCGCACGACCGCCGACCGGGTCCACGCGCCGCTGCCCGGCGCCGCCCCGGTCCGGGATTCCCGGTCGGCCGAACCGCGGGGCCTGCCCGCCCGCGTCCGTCCCGGCACGGCCGCCCTCTTCCTGCACGGCAGCAACTACGGCACCTGCCGCGACTTCGCGGCTCAACTCGCCGACGAGGCCGCCGCCGTCGGCTGCGAGACCCAGGTGGCGCCCCTGGACGCGTACGCGGGCGGCCTGCCCACCGACCGGCCCGTCGTCATCACGGCCGCCTCCTACAACGGCCGCCCCACCGACGACGCCACCGCCTTCGCCGCCCGGCTGGAGGAGGCCCACGACCTGTCCGGCGTGACGTACGCGGTCCTCGGCGTCGGCGACCGCAACTGGGCCGCCACCTACCAGCACGTCCCCACCCGGATCGACGAGCGGCTCGCCGAGTCCGGCGCCACCCGGCTGCTCGACCGCGCCGCCGCCGACGCCTCGGGCGACCTCACCGGCACGGTCCGGGAGTTCACGGTGGCCCTCCGCGTCGCCCTGCTGGAGCGGTACGGCGACCCGGACGCCACGACCCCGGACCCCGAGCCCACCGCTGCCTACGAGGTCCGCACCCTGACCGGCGGCCCGCTGGACGCCCTCGCCCAGCGGCACGGGCTCGTCCCCATGCGGGTCACCGAGGCCCACGACCTCACCGCGCCCGGCTACGCACGCCGCAAGCGGTTCCTCCGCGTCGCGCTGCCGGACGGCGTCACCTACCGCACGGCCGACCACCTCAACGTGCTGCCCGCCAACCACCCGGACCTCGTCACCCGCGCCGCCGCGGCGCTCGGCGCCGACCTCGACACCGTCCTGGACATCCGCGCCACCCGCCCGCGCCGCGACTCGATCGCCGTCGACCGGCCCGTGACGGTACGTCACCTCCTCACCCACTACGTGGAGTTGCAGGAGCGCCCGAGCGCCGGGCAACTGGCCGCGCTCGCCGCCGCCAACCCGTGCCCGCCGGAGCGCACGGCCCTGGCCGCCCTCACCGACGACCCGCGCACCCTCGTGGAGATCCTCGAAGACCACCCGGCCCTGCGCGGCGCCCTGGACTGGCCGCAGCTCCTCGACCTCCTCACCCCGCTGCGCCCCCGCCACTACTCCATCTCCTCCTCACCCGCCGTCGACCCCGCTCACGTGGACCTGATGGTGTCGCTGCTGGAGGCACCGGCCCGCTCGGGCCGCGGCGTCTACCGGGGCACCGGATCCGGCCACCTGGCCGGCGCCGAGCCCGGCGACACGGTGTACGCGCGCGTGCAGCCGTGCCGGGAGGCCTTCCGCATCGACGCCACCGGCGGACCGGCGCCGGTCGTCATGATCGCGGCCGGCACCGGCCTCGCCCCGTTCCGCGGCGCGATCGCCGACCGTACGGCCGCCCTCGCCGCAGGCGCCGAACTCGCCCCGGCCGTCTGCTACTTCGGCTGCGACGCGCCCGACGCCGACTTCCTGCACGCCGGCGAACTGCGCGCCGCCGAGGCCGCCGGAGCCGTCTCCCTGCGCCCCGCCTTCAGCGAGGCCCCCGAGGGCGAGGTGCGGTTCGTGCAGCACCGCATCGCAGCCGAGGCCGAGGAGGTCTGGGCCCTGCTGACCGCCGGAGCGCGCGTGTACGTCTGCGGGGACGGTTCGCGGATGGCTCCCGGGGTGCGGGAGGCGTTCCGTACGCTGTACCGCAAGCACACGCCGGGCGCCGACGAGACGGCCGCCGAGCAGTGGCTCGACGGGCTGGTCGCGGACGGGCGTTACGTCGAGGACGTGTACGCGGCCGGCTGACCGAAGGCGAAGCGGAGGGGTGGGCGCACGGTGGTGGACTCCTGGGAACGGGCCCGGCACATCCTGGAGGTGGCGGGCCTGGACCCCGGCCACCTCGCCCACCTCGCCCCGCTGACCGGCGGCACGTACAACACCGTCGAGGAACTCCGCCTCGCCGACGGCACCCGCTACGTGCTGAAGATCCCGCCCGCGGCGGCCACCCCCGGCCTCCGCCACGAGCGCAGGCTCCTCGTCTCGGAGGCCGAGTTCTACCGCTCGGCCGCCCGTGCCGGGGCCCCCGTGCCCCGACTGGTGGCCATGGGGGACGACTTCCTGCTGATGACGGCCTGCCCGGGCGACTCCTGGGACGGCTCGCTCAGCGACGCGGAACAGACCGCGCTGCGCACGGAGCTGGGGCGCCGGACGGCCCGGCTGCACCGCGTCACGGGCCCGGGCTTCGGCTATCCCTCCGGCGCCCTCGGCCCGCTCGCGCCCGACTGGCGGACCGCGTTCACGACGATGTTCGACGCCGTCCTCGACGACGCCCGGCGCTACGGGGCGCGGCTGCCCCGCCCCGTCGACGCGGTGGCCCGTACCGCCCGGTCCGCGTACGGCGCCCTCGACGAGGTCACCGTCCCGTGCCTCGTGCACTTCGACCTGTGGCGGGGCAACATCCTGGTCGACCGCTCGGCCGGAGACGCCCGCATCGGCGGCCTCATCGACGGGGAGCGCATGTTCTGGGGCGACCCCCTGGCCGACTTCGTCTCCTTGGCGCTGCTGGGCGACATCGAGCAGGACGAGGCGTTCCTGGCGGGCTACCGGGAGGCCGGCGGGCGGGCCCGCTTCGACGCCCCCGCCCGCCTCCGGCTGGCCCTGTACCGCGCGTACCTGTACCTGATCATGCTCACCGAGACGATTCCGCGCGAGGTCGGAGAGGAGCAGGAGCGCTGGGTACAGGAGGCGGTCGCTCCGGAACTGGTCGCGGCTCTGGAGGAGATCGAGGAGGCCTCCCGGCGCCTGGGTTGGTCCCATTGGGCGCGCTGAGGTTTCCCAGGTCACAGCGGAGGTACTCGCGTGGCGCCCGGACCAGCGAAGGGAGCACGCCGTGACCGACCACCGCCTCGAAGGACCCGGCGAGAACGGTGATCCCGTGCCGCGGGACATGCCGGACCAGCAGGCCGACGCCGGCGAGGACCCCTGGGAGGTCGCCCCGCGCTTCACGGGCACCGGCAAGGACCGCGAGGACGACGAGGACGAGGCCGACGAGCCTGTCGGCGATGTCCCCGACACCGACGAAGCGGGGACGGGACGGCAGGGGGAACCGCGCTCGGGAACCGTCCACCCCGAGCATCCGGCGCCGGACGAGTCCTCCGCCTGATCCTCCGCCGGAGCGCTGCTTCGCGCTCCGGCGGCGTGAGCGCCGATGGCCGCAGCCGACCGTGGGGGCCGGCTGCGGCCATCGGTCGTCTCGGTGGTCATACGGTGGGAGGACCCGGGGTCAACCCACCTTGCGTCCCCGCAACGGTTCCGTGCGTGCGCCCGCGCCCTGCTGAAGGCCCTGGAGGAACTCCTCCAGCACCTCGGTCGCCGTGCGCTCGGGCCGCCAGCCGAGTTCCGCGCGCGCACGCGTGCAGTCCATCAGGGGCAGCCGCAGCACGGCGTCGAACAGGTGCGGGGAGGCGGGCAGCAGGTGCAGGCCCCAGGCGGCGGCGATCGCCGAGCGGGCCGCGGTACGCGGCAGCCGCACCGGGCGCGCCCCGAGCATCTCGCCCAACACCTGCGCGTCGACCGACTGCTCGGCCGCCAGGTTGAAGGCGCCCCGGGCGTCGGAGTGCACGGCCAGCCGGTACGCGTGGGCCGCGTCGTCCGTGTGCAGCGCCTGCACCCGCAGTCCCGGGATGTCGGGCAGGAAGGGCAGCAGCTCCGGGCGGGCCAGCGGGCCGGGCAGGAAACGCCCGCCGAAGATCCGGCGCTGCTCGCTCGCGGACTGCCGCTTGAAGAGGAAGGCCGGCCGCATCCGCACCACTCGCGTCTCGGGGTGGTCGCGCTCGAACGTGTCCAGCGCGCGCTCCAGGTAGGCCTTCTCCCGGCAGTACGCGGCGTCCGGCCAGCCGTGCGTCGGCCATGACTCGTCCACCGCCCGGTCCTTCGGGCCCGGCGAGTACGCGCCGACCGACGAGGCGTGCACCAGCGCGGGCACGCCCGCTTCGGCCACCGCCTCGAACACCCGCATGCTGCCGAGCACATTGGTGCGCCAGGTCGCCGCCGGGTCGTGCGTCGGCTGGAACGCCCAGGCCAGATGGACCACCGCGGCCGCGCCCTGGAACTGCTCGGCCAGATCGGACTGCTCGGAGGAGAGGTCGACCGCCGACCAGTCCGTCTTCGGCGGCGACCAGTCGGGGATCCGCCGGGCCAGGCCCAGCACGGAGGTAACCTCCGGATCCTCCGAGAGGAGGCGCACGACGCTGGTGCCCACGTTGCCGGTGGCGCCCGTGACGACGACCCTCATGCCTGTTCCGCTGCTCACCATCCGCTCCTCTCGGCCGCGACCGTCCTCGGAGATGACCGAGTACCCGGGCCGGGGCGAATGCACCGGGGCAGCCGATCGCGCGCGGGCAGAGGAAAGCCCCGGCCGGACGGGGGAATCACGGCCGGGGCGGCTCAAGAGGTGGTTGTACGGCCCGGGGACACCGTCCCCTCCGTACCCACATGTTGTTCAACGGGGAACTACCTCTGGGTGTTCCGGGCGTGGACCCGGTTCGCGGTGATGTGTGTCACCGCTCCTCGTGCTCCGGGAGTATCTCGGCCCACAGGTTCTCGGCCTGGAGCAGCAGCGTGCCGAGCACCGCCGTGTGCTCGGCGCCCAGCCCGGCGTGCTCCCGCAGCCTGTCCTGCAGGTACCGGTGCAGCTCCCGCATCCTCTCCTCCCTCTCGTCGTCCGGGCGGGGATCCACGCTGCCGTTGAGCAGGCGGTCGGCCTCCGCGTTGCAGACCTCCCCGATCATGTCCAGCAGATCCGCGTACGAGCGCAGGACCGCACCCTCCGGCGGGGCGGGCGTGCGGTTGCCGTCCACGGCCACCGCGAGCGCCCGGGTCAGGGCGGTGACGTGCCCGGTGACGCGGCCGAGGCGTTCGTCCTCGTCCGGCGGCGGCAGGGGCATGTGCGGAACGCGGTGCAGGGCGCGCAGCGGGCCGTAGGTCAGGCGCAGGCTCTCCTGGCTCCAGCGGCGCGCCGAGCGCAACGCGTCCAGGCGGTGCTCCAGCCGTGCCGAGGCGTTGAGCCAGCCCGCGGCGGTCTGTGCGTCCCAGTCGCCCTCGTGCAGGTCCGCCGCGACGGAACGCAGCACGTCACCCGATTCCCGGGCGAGGGCCGCCAGGTTCTCCCGGACGTCCCGGAGGTGGATCGGCGGCAGCACGAGCGCGTTGACGGCGACGCCGATGACCGCGCCGAGTGCCGCCTGCCCCACCCGGTGCCCGACACCGTCCAGGCCGGCCATGCCCGAGGTGAGCGTGAACAGGGCCGTGGTCGCCGCGTAGATGCCCTGGTCGCCGAAGCGGGGCCAGTTCGAGAGCAGCATCAGCACCGGGACGGACAGGGCGAGCGCGCCCGTCGTGTCGCCGGTGAGGGCCAGCGATGCCGAGGCCAGCACGGTGCCGACGCAGATCGCCCCGAACTGCCGGGCGCCCTGCACCAGCGAGCTGTAGACGGTGGCCTGCACCAGCACCAGCGCGACCCACGGCGCCATCAGGGCCAGCGGGTCGCCCATCCAGACGCCGCCCACCAGCCAGGCGATCACCGCCGCCGCGGCCGCCTTCAACGACTGGACGACCAGGTCCCGCTCCCGCCCGGGCCCACGCCAGGCGGCCCGCACGGCCTCCACGGCCCGCCCCGTCTCCCGCCGCACGGCGTCCAGCGGCCGCGCGGAGCGCACCCCCTGCCCCAGATCCTCCATGCGCTCCCGCAACGCCTCGGCGGCGACCCGGCTGTCCACCACCTTGCGGGCCCGGTCCTCCCGGACCGACGACCTGTCCGTCCCCCGGCCGGGCGACGCCTCCTGGCCCGCCCGGCCGGCCGACGCGTTGCACGTCCGTGTCTCCTGGGCCGCCCGGCCGCTGCTCGTCTGGTGGTGTCCCGCGTCCCGGGCCGGCCGGCTGTCCTCCGGGTCGTCGGCCCCCTTCCCACGGGCCGTCCGGCTTTCCGGCACCTCGTCGTGTCCCACCCCCCGGGTCGGCCCCCCGGAGGGACCGGTGTCGTTCGCCGTCGCGGATTCGTCCTTTCGGCGGCCGAAGGCTTGAGCCGCCCGTCGAACCACACTCCTCACACGCGTCATGCGCTGCGGGTATCCGCGTGACCGGGGGTTTCACGCCGCCTCATGCCAGGGGACCGTCCCGCAGGGACGACAGCAGGTGCGCGGGGTCGGCGTAGACCGCGTCCGCGCCGGACTTCTCCAGGTCCGTGCGCGGGATGCCGCCGCACAGGACGCCCACACAGCGCACTCCGGCGCGGCTGCCCGCCCGCATGTCCCACACGGTGTCGCCGACGAAGGCCGCCCGCTCCGCCGGCACCCCGGCCAGTTCCAGGGCGTGCTCGACCGGCTCGGGCGCGGGCTTGCCCGCGTCCACGTCGTCGGCGCTGGCCGTGGCGGCGATGGCGTCGTCCGCGTCGATCGCCCGGCGCAGCGCGCTCAGCTCGGCGCCGCCGGCGGACGTGGCCAGCACCACCGTCCAGCCGTCCTGGTGCAGCCGCCGCAGCAGCGCCCCCGCCTCGGGCAGCGCGGGCAACCGGTCGAAGTACTGCCCGTACAGCGCCTTGTGCGCGGCGCTGATCGCCGCGTCCTGGTCCGTGTCCCGGTCCTCGCCGAGCAGGTGCGCGACGAGGTCGGTGGCGGCCAGGCCCACGGCCCGGTGAATGGCGTGCATCGGGACGTCGTGGCCCGCCTGCCGGAAGGCCTCCCACCACGTCACGACGTGCAGGTGGTTGGTGTCGACCAGCGTGCCGTCGACGTCGAACACGGCCGCCCGTCCCGCCTTCGCCATGCGTACGATCCCTTCCTCTCGGCCGGGCCCCGCGTCTGCGGCGTGATCCAAACGGCAGGCCCTGGCTCTCCGGCCCGCCCGGGTACCACCTCAGCCGCCCGCCACGCCGGACGGCACCCGCCGCTCATGGGTCCAGGCCAGCAGCTCGTCCAGGGACCACGTCGTCACCACCCGCTCGGGCGGCACCCCGCACTCCTCCGCCCGCGCGCACCCGTTGATCTGCCAGTCCAGCTGCCCCGGGGCGTGCGCGTCGGTGTCGACGGAGAACAGCACCCCCGCGTCCACGGCCCGGCGCAACAGCCGCCGCGGCGGATCGAGCCGCTCCGGCCGGCTGTTGATCTCCAGGGCCGTGCCCGTCTGCGCGCAGGCCGCGAACACCTGGTCCGCGTCGAACTCCGACTCGGGCCGCCCCCGCCCGGTCAGCAACCGCCCCGTGCAGTGCCCCAGCACGTCCGAGTGCGGGTCACGGACCGCGGCCACCATCCGCCGGGTCATCGACCGGGCGTCCATGCGCAGCTTGGAGTGCACCGACACGACCACGACGTCGAGGCGGTCCAGCAGCTCCGGCTCCTGGTCGAGCGAACCGTCCTCGAGGATGTCGCACTCGATGCCGGTCAGCAGCCGGAACGGCGCCCAGGTCTCGTTCAGGGCCGCCACCACGTCCAGTTGCTCCCGCAGCCGCTCGGCCGACAGCCCGCGGGCCACCGTCAGGCGCGGCGAGTGGTCGGTCAGAGCCGCCCACTCGTGCCCCAGCGCCGCCGCGGCCCGGCCCATCTCCTCGATCGGGCTGCCGCCGTCCGACCAGTCGGAGTGCAGATGGCAGTCGCCGCGCAGCAGCGCCCGCAGCTTCTCGCCGCCCCGTACGGCGGGCGGCTCCTTCGCCTCGCCCTCCAGCTTGCGCAGATAGCCCGGCACCTCACCGGCCAAGGCCTCCCGCACCACCTGCGCGGTCTTCGGCCCGACCCCCTTGAGCGACTCCAGCGACCCGGCGTCCGCCCGCCGGCGCACCTCGTCCTCGCCCAGCTCCTTCAGTACCCGGGACGCCGTACGGAAGGCGCGCACGCGGTACGTCGGTGCCAGGGACCGCTCCAGCAGGAAGGCGATCCGGTCCAGTGCCTCGACGGGATCCATCGTCACCTCCACCTCAAGGGTTCCCCAGCCACCTCAAGGGTTCCCCAGCGCCCGGCGGGCCGCACGACGGGCACGCGGTTTGCCCGGTACGCACCCGGGTACTGCGATGCCTCGTCCCGAACGCGCCGACGAGGAGGCCCGCCATGTCCGATCCCACCGCGTCCCCCGGCACGGTCGCCGTGGTCACCGGCGCCGACTCCGGCATCGGCAGGGCCACCGCCGTCCGGCTCGCCCAGGCGGGCATGGACGTCGGCATCACCTGGCACAGCGACCACAAGGGAGCGGAGGAGACGGCCGAGGAGGTCCGGGCGCACGGGCGGCGGGCCGAGGTCGCCCGGATGGACCTCACCCGGCTGCCCGACGCCGCCGACACGGTGGACGAGCTGTGCGAGCGCCTCGGCCGTCTCGACGTGCTGGTCAACAACGCCGGCACCGGCACCATGACGCCCTTCCTCGACCTGGAGCTGCCCGACGTGCGGGAGGTCCTCGACGTCGATCTGGTCGGGCCCTTCCTGTGTGGGCAGAAGGCGGCCCGCCACATGATCCGGCAGGGCGACGGTGGGCGGATCGTCAACGTCACGTCCGTCCACGAGCACCAGCCGCGCGTGGGCGCCGCCCCGTACTGCGCCGCCAAGGGCGGTCTCGGCCTGCTCACCCAGGTCATGGCGCTCGAGCTCGCGGAGTACCGCATCACCGTCAACGCCGTCGCGCCCGGCGAGATCTCCACGCCCATGACCGGGCAGGAGGACACCGACCCGCACACCGAGAGCCGCCCCGGCGTGCCGCTGGGACGGCCCGGCGACGCCCGCGAGGTCGCCGCTGTCATCGCCTTCCTCGCCGGCCCCGACGCCTCGTACGTCACCGGCGCCTCCTGGAGCGTAGACGGCGGCATGCTCCGTATGGGCCCGCAGGCCGGCTCGCACCTGACGAGCGACGACTGGCGCCGCCCCTGACTGAACCCCGCACTACCGCCGGTTGCGTTCTACGCTCGATGCATGACCGAAAGCGCGAGCCCGTACATATCCCACCCTCGGATCATGGTGCTCGGGGTGCAGCCGGGCACACCGCCGTTCCGGATCGTGGAGATCGACGGCCAGGTGGTCGGCGAGGCCAAGGCCGTCACCGACGTACTGTCGGCCGCCGCCGCGTTCGGCATCACGGTCCACGACCTGGACGATCCGGACGTGGTCCGCTGGGTCGGCGGCGACAAGTTCACCTGGACCGTGCACTAGGCCCCGACCGTGCACTAGGCCCCGACCGTGCACCAGGCTTCGACCGTGCGCTAGGACTTCTCGGGCGCCGGCTTCCTCCCCGCCCGACCCCCGCGCCGCCCGCGCGCGTGGACCGCGCGGCTCAGCCGGCGGCCCAGGAGCAGGTAACCGATCAGCGCGCCCCCGGTGTTCAGGATGACGTCGTCGATGTCGAAGGCGCGGCCGGTGACCAGCGCGCCCTGGGCGAACTCCACCAGCAGCATCACCACGGCGGTCAGCAGCAGCACGCGCAGGATGCCGCGGGTGCGCGGGGCGACGACGGGCACGAGGACGCCGAAGGGGAGGCCCAGCAGGATGTTGCCGCCGATCTGCCGGACGGCGTCCCGCAGTTCCGGCTGGTCGAGATAGGCCTTCAGCGAGCGGCCCGGATGCAGATTGGTGTGGGTCAGCGCCTCCGACGCGGGCGAGGGCTGGAGCGTGAGCCGGGCCAGCACCACGGCGAAGGCCACCATGAACATGAAGGCGCACAGCATCGCCAGCAGCCGCACGAGCAGCGGCAACTGGCGTCGCTCGCGGCCGGAGCCGGCCGTACGGGGACGTGAGGCTGCACCGGCCATTGTGTCCTCCAGACTTCAACTTCCCAGGGTGATAAGGCGGTTACCCAAGGGCGCGCCGACGATGCCGCCGAGGGCCGTTCCCGGCCACGGTTTCCCCGCCGTCCGCCGGGGCACTCCGCCCTGGGAGCCGCCGCGCGCCGTCACGTCCCGCAGCCGGGGCGGTGCTTGGATGACCGCCACAACGATCAGCGCCCGTGGAGGTGGCGTGTGAACCGGCGTACGACGCTCCTCACCGTGGCCGAGGTACCGCTGTGGTGGGCCGCGCTCACCGCGCTGTGGCTGGTGTTCGTCACCAGCGTCGACCCGCTGGAGCTCGCGGTCGGCGCGGGCGCGGCCCTCCTCGGGGCGCTCGCGGCGCGGGCCGCGCGACGGGCGGTGGCCGGACGGTGAACGGCTGGATCCTCGCGGCGACGCTCACCCTCGGCGCCGGCCTGGCGGCGGCCCTGTGGGGCGTCGCCACCGGACCGCTGCGGCGCCGGGTCGTCGCCCAGAACCTGTCCACGGCGGTGGCCTGCCCGGGCCTGCTGCTCCTCGCCCACGGCTACGACCGCCCCTCCTACGTCGATCTCGCCCTGGTTCTCGCCCTGCTCGGCCCGGTCGGCACGCTCGTCTTCGCCCGGCTGCTCGCCGCGGAACTGGCCGAGGACCCGCCCCGCGGTCGGCGCGCGACCTGGGCGGCGGCCGGACTCGGAGCCGTGGTCGTGCTGGCGCTGTGCGCGGTCACCGGGCCGGGCCGGGCGATGGCGAAGCTGCTGGTGACCGGCGCCCTGCTGATCGGCGGCAACCTCGTCGCCTCGCGGGCGCTGACCGATGCGGCCGGAGGCACACGCCGTGGATAGCGACGAGCAGGGGAGAGGGCAGCCGTGGACGAAGCCGTGATCGCCGTCGCGCTGGTGCTGGTGGCCGCCTGCGCGACCGTGGCCGTGGCCACCCGCGACCCCGTCCGCCAGGCCCTCGTGCTGTCCGTCCTCGGTGTCGTGCTCGCCGTGCTGTTCACCGTGCTCCAGGCCCCCGACGTGGGACTGTCACAGCTCGCGGTCGGCTCCGCGCTGACGCCGCTGTTGCTGCTGCTGACGGTCCGCAAGGTGAGACGGCGACGCGAGGGGAGCGGGAAGTGAGCCCCCGCACGCGGCTGTGGCTGGTCGCCGTGGGCGGCGCGGGCGTCGCCGCGCTGCTCGTCGCGGCCTGCCTGGGCCTGCCGGCCTTCGGCGGCGACCGTCACCCCTACGGCGACCGCGCCGTCGAGGCGTCCCTGGCCCACCGCACCGCCAACACCATCGCCTCCGTCAACTTCGACCAGCGGGCCTTCGACACGCTCGGCGAGCTGACCATCCTGTTCGCGGCCGTGCTCGGCTGCGTCGTCCTGCTGCGCCAGACCCGCGACGAGCACCGCGCCCGCCCCGAACCCGCCGAGGTCGCCCCGCCCGTACGCCGCTACGCCCTGCTCGTGCTGCCCGTCGCCCTGCTCATCGGCCTCTACGTCATCACGCACGGGCAGCTCAGCCCCGGCGGCGGCTTCCAGGGCGGCGTGGCCGCCGCGACGGCCCTGCACCTGCTGTACCTGGGCGCCGACTACCGCGCCCTGGAACGCGTCCGGCCGGTCGGACTGTACGAGGTGGGCGACGGAGTCGCCGTCTGCGCCTACCTCGTCACGGGCGTCGCGGCGCTGCTCGGCGGAGCCGCCTTCCTCGCCAACACGCTGCTGCCGCACGGCACGTTCAACACGCTGTCCTCCGGCGGCACGGTCCCGCTGCTCAACGCGGCCGTCGGCATGGAGGTCGCCTGCGCCGTCGTCGTGCTGCTCGCCCGCTTCCTGGACCAGGCCGTCGAGATCGAGGAGGAGAGCGGAACGTGAGGCCGCTGTGATGGACGTGTTCGCCTACCTGGTCGCCGCGTGGGTCTTCCTGGCCGGCTGCTACGGCCTGGCCACCAGCCGCAACCTCATCCACGCCGTCGGCTGTCTGTCGGTGTGCCAGTCCGCCACCTATGTGCTGCTGCTGGCCGTCGGCTACCGCGACGGGGCCACCGCACCCGTCTTCTCCGACCTGAAGCCCGGCGCGCGTCCGGTCGTCGACCCGGTCGTGCAGGCCCTGGCCCTCACCGATGTCGTCGTCGGCGCCACCGTCACCGCACTGCTCCTCGCCCTCGTCGTGCAGGTCTCCAAGCGGCACGGCACCGTCGACCCCGACGAACTGTCCGAGCTGCGTGGCTGATGCACCACCTGCTGCCGCTCCTCGTCGCCGTCCCGCTGCTCGGGGCCGCCCTGCTGGCCGCAGGGGGCCGCCGCGTGCCCCGGGCCGCCGCCGAGTCCGCCGGCTGTGCCGTCTCCGCCGCAACCGCGGCGCTCGCGGTCGTGCTCCTGCTCGACTCCTCGCCACCGCGGGTGGAGTGGGTGGGCGGCTGGGTGCCCGTGCGCGGCGAGAGCGTCGGGATCGCCCTGGTGGGGGACGGGCCGGGGCTCGGCATGGCCGCGCTCGCCTCGGCGCTGACCCTGGCCGCCCTGGTGTACTCCTGGCACTACTTCGACGAACCGCCGCGCGGGCACTCCGGATCGTTCCCGGCGCTGCTGCTGCTCTTCCAGGCGGGCATGTGCGGCTTCGCGATCGCGGGCGACCTGTTCAACGCGTTCGTGTGGTTCGAGCTGATGAGCGTCGTCGCCTACGCGCTGACCGGCCACCGGGTCGAGGAGGCCCGGGCCGTGCAGGGCGCGCTGACCTTCGGCGTCGTCAACTCGCTGGGCGCGTACGCGATGCTGATGGGCATCGGGCTGCTGTACGCCCGCACCGGCGAGTTGGGCATGACGCGGATCGGGCAGGAGCTGGACGCGCACGGCCCGCCCGACGCGCTGGTCCTCGCGGGATTCGTCCTGGTCCTGACCGGGCTGCTGGTCAAGGGCGCCGCCGTCCCGTTCCACTTCTGGCTGCCGGACGCGCACGCGGTGGCCCCCACCCCGGTCTGCATGCTGCTGTCGGGCGTCATGGTGGAGCTCGGGGCCTTCGGCGTGTGGCGGGTCTACGACACCGTCTTCTCCGGGCCGGGCGGGCTGCCCGCCGCCGACGTGGAGCGGGCCCTGGTGGCGCTCGGCGTGCTGACGGCGGTCATCGGCGCGGTCATGTGCTGGTACCAGCGGCACATCAAACGGCTGCTGGCCTACTCGACCGTCGCCCACATGGGGCTGTTCCTCACCGGCATCGGCACCCTCACACCGGAGGCGGACGACGGGGTCGCCCTGTACGTCCTGGGACACGCCGGGGTGAAAGCCGCGCTGTTCGCCTGCACGGGCATCCTCCTCGACCGGTACGGCTCGGTCGACGAGCACGCGCTGCACGGCCGGGCCCGGCGGCTGCGCGGAGTGGCCGCGCTGTTCGTCGCGGGCGGGCTCGGCCTCGCCGGACTGCCGCCGTTCGGCACGGCGCTCGGCAAGTCGGTCACGGAGGAGGCCGTGGGCGGCCCGCTCACCGTGCTGTACGTCCTGGCGAGCGCGGTCACCGCCGGGGCGGTCCTGCGGGTCGCCGCGCGCGTGTTCCTCGGCCTCGGCCCCAGGCCGGAGGAAGGGGACGCGTACGAGACGACCGGCTCCGGCGAGGAGCCCGAGACCCGGCAGCGGCTGAGCCGGGTCCCGGACACCATGACGGCGGTCCCGGCGGTGCTGCTCGCCGGATCCCTCGCCGTCGGTGTGGTCCCCGGTTTCGGCGGCGCGGTGGGGCACGCCGTGCAGGAGGCCGGAACCGGCGGCCTGGTGCACGTCTCCGTGCACTGGACCCCGCCCGGCGTCCTGCTCGGCCTGGCCTCCACCGCGCTGGCGCTCGCCCTCGCGGCGGTGGCCGTCACCCGGCCGCGGCTGCTCGCCGCGCCGGACCGGGCGCTGCCGCTGCGGCGCCTGCAGTCCGGGCACGTCGGGGACTACGTGGCGTGGCTGCTGGTGGGCACCACGCTGCTGGGCGCGCTGGCCCTGCCCGGGGTCCTCGGGAGCTGATCAGTTCCCGTACGAGACGCGCACCTCCTTGAAGCCCAGGGAACGCAGCAGGCCTTCGAGCATGCCCCTGGTGTTGGTCTCGGCGCGGGCGGTCAGTTCGCTCTCCTTGGCGGCGTCGCCGATGTGCCGTACCGCGAGTTTCTGCACGGCCTGTTCGCCGCCCGGATTGTCCGAGAAGAGGTCGCCGAGGCGGTCGAGGAGACCGCGCTGCTTGGAGACCGCGTAGGAACGGTCGGGGTCCAGGGCCGGCTTGCCCAGTCGCGCGTGCGGCAGCCGGAGCGTGGCGGACGTGCGGTCGCCGTTGACCTGCACGTCGTCGTCGCCGACCTTGCCCAGGTCGACGTAGGCGTCGACGGTTCCCGCACCGACGTACAGGGTGCGGGTGCCGCGGATCGCGTCGGGGAGGAACTTGGCGTCCTTCTCCAGGTCCACGACGACCTGGAAGTTGCCGGACGCGGCGTCGTAACGGCTGAGGTCCTGGACGGACTTCAGCAGCGCGGGGCCGGACCGGTCGTGGGTCTCGGAGCCGAACAGGTCCTTCAGGCCCGGGATCACGCTCAGCCGGATCCCGGCGAAGAACACGACGAGCACCAGCACGAGGGCGCCCACCACCTTCGCCCAGCCGGGCACGCGCCCAGGGAGACGCTTGACGGGAGTCGTCATGCGACGGCCCTCCTTCCTACTGTCCTGATGCCCGCCAGGAGCCTTGCCAGACCGGCCGGTTGAGGATGGAGGACGTCAGCGGAATCGCTGAAGGGCGCACGCGGGCATCACACCGGGCCCGACGCCGCCTCCGGCTGCTCCAAGGCCGCGTCCAGCGTCGGCTGCGGGGGCAGCAGCCGGGACAGGCCGGTGATCCGCAGGACGCGCAGCGTCAGGGGGTGGGCGCAGACGAGGAGCAGCTGTCCCTCCCGGTCGAGCACCCGGCTCCTGGCCCGGTACAGCAGCCGCAGGCCCGAGCAGTCGAAGAACTCGATCCCGCTGAGGTCGATCACGACCCGGGCGGCGCGGCGGTTCGTCTCCCGGTCCAGGTGCGGGGCGATCTCCGTGGCCGCGGCGAGGTCGATCTCGCCACGGAACTCCAGCACCGTGTGCCCCCGTTCCTGGCGGACGCGCAGATGCCGGGTGAGCGGTGCAGGTTCCTGCCGCACGACGAGATCGCCTCCAGCCTGCTCCGTGCGTGGGGAGGGGCCGCGGTCCTCAGAACCGTTCCCCGCCCTGCAAGTTACCCTCCAACGAGTGAATTTGAGCATGTTCGATTGACATATGTCTCTGAATTGCGGCCGGGTTGGCCGAGGTTCGCGCGGGAGCGTGCGCGGGAGTGAGCGCGGGTGTGATTCCCGGCGTGCGCCCCGGGTCGCGACAGGGTGCCCCCGGGCTACGACAGGGTGCCCCGGGCTACGACAGGGCGTGCCAGGCCTTGATCAGGGCCTGGCGGAACTGCTCGGTCTGGTGCGCGGTGAGATCGCGCACCATCCGCTCCTCCAGCTCCCGGACGGGCCCGGCGTACTGTGAGAGAAGCTCCCGTCCGGCGTCGGTGAGCAGGATCAGCAGCTCACGGCGGTTGCGGGGGTTGCGCTCCCGGCGCACCAGCCCGCGGCCCTCCAGGGAGCGGACGAGGTCGGCGATGGACTGCGCGGTGACGAAGGAGTCGCGTGCCAGCTGGGCCGCCGACAGTCCGTCGTGCCGCTCCAGCACGGTCAGCGCGGTGTACTGCAGAGCGGTGACCCCGGAGGGTCTGACCAGGTCGTCCAGGTGGGAGCGCACGACGAGCTCCACCTGCTTGACCATGTAGAGCAGGGAAGGGGGCGCCTTGGTCACCTGTGCGTCCAGCATGGATGCAGGCTAGACCATTGACAGGAAACCTGTCTGTAATGAGACTGCGAACCAACAGGAATCCTGTTTGTTGAAATCTTGGCGACTGAAATCTTGGCGACGACGCTGAGGAGCGGCGATGACCACCTTCGAGAGGGAACCCGGACAGCTGTTCATCGGGGGACAGTGGCGCGAGGCCGCCGACGGGGCGCGCACCGAGGTGGTCGACCCCTCCCGGGGCGCGGTCGTCACCACCGTCGCGGAGGCGGGCCCGGCCGACGTCGACGCGGCCGTACGGGCCGCCCGCGAGGCCTACGACGACGGCGCCTGGTCGGGTCTGAGCGGCCGCGAGCGGGGCCGGGTGCTGCACCGCGTCGCCCAGCTGATCCGCGAGAACGCCGACGAGATCGCCGCGCTGGAGAGCCTCGACGTCGGCAAGCCGATCACGCTGTGCGGCGCGGTCGACGTGACGAACGCGGCCAACGACTACGAGTACTTCGCCAACCTCGCCCAGAGCCAGGACGGCGCCCTGCGCGACCTCCCCATGAACGCCCTCGCCTACACCAAGCGCGAGCCGCTCGGCGTGGTCGCCGCGATCACCCCGTTCAACTTCCCGCTGATCCTCGCCGGCAGCAAGATCGGCCCCGCGCTGGCGGCCGGCAACACCGTCGTCCACAAGCCCGCCGACGAGACCCCGCTGAGCGCCCTCTACATGGCCCGGCTGTTCCAGGAGGCGGGGGTACCCGACGGCGTGGTCAACGTCGTGACCGGCAGCGGACCGGTGGCAGGCGAGGCCCTGCTGCGCCACCGCGGTGTCGACAAGGTCGCCTTCACCGGCTCCACCGCGATCGGCCGGCACGTGGCGAGCGTCGCCGGCGAGGCCCTCAAGCCCGTCACCATGGAGCTCGGCGGGAACGCGGCCCACCTCGTCTTCGAGGACGCCGACCTGGAGAAGGCGGTGGGCGCGGTCATCAAGGGCTTCGTCTTCAACACCGGCCAGTTCTGCATGGGCGGCCCGCGCCTGCTGGTGGCCCGCTCGGTGTACCCGACGCTGCTCGGCATCCTCGCCGACGCCGTGCCCGGGGTGCCGGTCGGCGACCCGCGCGACCCGGCCACGGTCATCGGCCCGATGGCGGCCGAGAAGCACCTGAAGAAGGTCGAGGAGTACGTCGCCCTGGCCCGCAAGGAGGGCGCCCGGATCGTCTGCGGCGGCGAGCGGCTCGACCTGGACGGCGGCTACTACTACAAGCCCACCGTCATCGCCGACCTGTCGAACGACTCCCGCGTGGTCCAGGAGGAGATCTTCGGCCCGGTCCTCACGGTGCAGCCCTTCGACGACGAGGACGAGGCCGTCGCCCTCGCCAACTCCACCCCCTACGGCCTGGCCTCGGGGGTCCAGACCACCAACCTCGCCCGCGCGCACCGGGTCGCCGACCGGCTCCAGGCCGGCATCGTCTGGGTCAACGACTGGGCGATGCTCGACCCCGCCATCCCCTTCGGCGGCGTGAAGGACTCCGGCTACGGCCGCGAGTACGGGCCCGAGGCCCTCGCCGGTTACACCAAGGTCAAGTCCGTCGTCGTCTCGCTCGACTGAGACAGTCGTCAAGGAGCTCCTGCGATGCCCACCACCACCCGTGCCGCGGTCGTCGAGTCCGGCGGCGCGCCCTTCACCCTCTCCGACGTCGTCCTGGACGAGCCCGGCCCGCACGAGGCGCTGGTTCGCATGGTCGCCACCGGCCTGTGCCACACCGACCTCGGTGTGGCGAGCGGCGGACTGCCCTTCCCGCTGCCCGGGGTCCTCGGCCACGAGGGCGCGGGCGTCGTCGAGGCCGTCGGCTCCGCCGTCACCGGTGTCACGCCCGGCGACCACGTCCTGCTCTCCTTCACCTCCTGCGGCGACTGCCGCAACTGCCGCGGCGGGCACCCGGCGTACTGCGCGACCTGGCTGCCGCTGAACCTGCTCGGCGGCGGCCGGGCCGACGGCACGAGCACCATCAGCCGCGAGGGTCAGGCCCTGGGCGGGCACTTCTTCGGCCAGTCCTCCTTCGCCGAGCGGGCGCTGGCCGACGAGCGCAGCCTCGTCAAGGTCGACCCGGACGTGCCGCTGGAGTCCATCGCCCCGCTGGGCTGCGGCGTGCAGACCGGTGTGGGAGCCGTCTGGAATGTCCTGAAGCCGGACACGGGCAGCACGGTCGTCGTCCTGGGCGCCGGGGCGGTCGGCCTGTCGGCCGTGATGGCGGCGGCCCTCACCCCGGCCACGCGGATCGTCGCCGTCGACCGGGTCGCCGAACGCCTCTCCCTGGCGACGGAGCTGGGCGCCACGCACACCGTCGACACGAGTGGGACGGACCTCGCCCCGGCCCTCGCCGAGATCACCGGCGGCCAGGGCGCGGACGGTGTCGTGGAGACCACGGGCAACGTCGGCGTCCTGCGCCAGGGCGTCGACGGGCTCGCCGCCCGGGGCACCCTGGTCGTGGTCGGCGCCCCGCCCTTCGGCACGGAGGTCGCCCTGGACGTCAACGGGCTGCTCGGCGGCAAGCGGATCGTGGGTCTCACCCTCGGCGACAGTGAGACCCAGACCATGATTCCCGCGCTGGTCCGCCTGGTGAAGGACGGCCGGCTGCCGCTGCACCGCCTGATCGGCACGTATCCCTTCGGGGACATCGACCGGGCGGTGCAGGACATGCGGTCGGGCAAGACGATCAAGCCGGTTCTGATGTTCTGACACGTGAGAGCTCGGGGGGTGCGGTGGTCCGGCACGTGCGGCTTTGCCGTGGCTTGTCGCGCAGTTCCCCGCGCCCCTTTGGGTCTCTCGGTTCAGTCGTTCACCAGGACCAGCTTGCCTGTCGTGCGGCCCGTGTCGCCGGAGGCGTGGGCCTGCGCGGCGGCGGCCAGGGGGAAGGTTCCGGCGATCGTGGCGCGGAGCCTGCCCGTCGCGGCGAGTTCCGCGATCGTCTCCATGCCGGCGCGGTCGGCGTCGACCAGCATCCGGACCGCGCGGACACCGAGCCGCTCGGCCTCCTCGTAGAAGTCGTCCGAGCCACCCGGCAGGATCGACACCACGACCCCGCCCGGGCGCAGCACGCGCAGTGAGCGCAGCGCGTTGTCGCCGCCGATCGTGTCCAGGACGACGTCGGCGTCCTTCACGGCCTCGGTGAAGTCCGTCTCCCGGTAGTCGACCGCCTCGTCCACGCCGATCTCCCGCAGGAACTCGTGCTTGCCCGCGCTCGCCGTGCCGATCACGTACGCGCCGCGCGCCTTCGCGATCTGCACCGCCACGTGCCCGACCCCGCCCGCCGCGGCGTGGATCAGCACCCGCTGCCCGGACTTCAGGTCCGCGTGCTCGACGAGCGCCTGCCACGCGGTCAGCGACACCAGCGGCAGCGCGCCCGCCTGGACGTGGTCGATCCCGGCCGGCTTGCGGGTCAGGGCCCGCACCGGGGCGATGACGTACTCGGCGTGCGAGCCGTGCCCGTACGGATACGGCAGCATGCCGAAGACCTCGTCCCCGGGTGCGAACGCCGCGACGCCGATGCCGACCGCCTCCACCACGCCGGAGACGTCCCAGCCGAGGACGAAGGGCGGCTCCCCCAGGAAACCGCCCGTGGCGCGGTGCTTCCAGTCGGTCGGGTTGACCCCGGCGGCCCGTACCCGGACCAGCACCTCGTTCGGCCTGGGTGCCGGGCGCTCGACTTCCACTTCCTTCAGGACCTCGGGACCGCCGAGGACGTCCTGGCTGATGGCTCGCATCGTGTTCTGTGTGCTCATGGTCATCCAGCGTGCCCGCCCGCGCCCGGCCCGCCAATGGCAGGATGGTCAACCTTCGATAGGATCGTGCCATGCGACGTGAGCGAGTGGTGGTCCTGGCCCTGGACGGCGTGTACCCGTTCGAACTGGGCATCCCCAGCCGGATCCTGGGCGCGGCCGACGGCCGGTACGAGGTGCTGACCTGCTCGGTCGACGGCGGTCCGGTGCGTACGAACGCGGACTTCGGCGTCACCGTGGAGCACGGCCCCGAGATCCTGGCCACCGCCGACACCGTGGTGATCGCGCCCGTCGCCCCCGCCCACCTGACCGACGAGGTGCCCGGCGACGTCCTGGCCGCGCTCGCGCTCATCCGCCCCGGCACGCGCATCGTCTCCATCTGCACCGGCGCCTTCGTCCTCGCCGCCGCCGGGCTCCTCGACGGGCGCAGGGCGACCACCCACTGGCAGGTCGCCGACCACTTTCGCCGCATGTTCCCGCACGTCGACCTCGACCCGGACGTGCTGTTCGTCGACGACCACCCGGTCCTCACCTCCGCCGGAGCCGCCTCCGGCGTGGACATCTGCCTGCACCTGGTCCGCAAGGACCACGGCAGCCGCCTGGCCAACACCGTCGCCCGCCGCTGCGTGGTCCCCCCGTTCCGGGACGGCGGCCAGGCCCAGTACATCGAACAGCCCGTCCCCGAACAGGGCGCCGCGAGCACTGCGGCCACCCGCTCCTGGGCCCTGGAACGCCTCGGCGAACCGCTCACCCTGGCCGACCTCGCGGGTCACGCCCGGATGAGCCTGCGTACCTTCGCCCGGCGCTTCCACGACGAGGTGGGCCTCAGCCCCGGCCGCTGGCTGATCCAGCAGCGGGTGGCCCGGGCCCGGCATCTGCTGGAGTCCAGCGACCTCACCGTCGACCAGATCGCCGGCCGGGTCGGCTTCGCGACCGGAGCCTCCCTGCGCCAGCACCTGAACGCGGCCATCGGGGTGACCCCGCAGGCCTACCGCCGTACGTTCCAGACCACCCGCTGACCGGGCCACGGCCCGGCGTCCGCTCAACTGGACGGGCAGCAAAGCCATTTGTCGACCTGTTGCCTTCTGTCGGAGCGTGACGGAACCCTCACGTCCGCCAGGGGGCAGGTTTGATCCTTTCGGGTTCAAACCCGATAAGGTTCCGAACGGCGCTGCGAGTTGACGCGATCGCGTCCGGTCGACTCGCGGTGCGTACTCATGAGTGCGATCCACACACCCCCCCGTTCGATCGTGTTGCCTCGAAGGATGCAGATGGAACTCGCCACTCCGCCACCGGCGGCGCGGGCCCCTGTCGCCTGGTACAGCTGGTGGTTGATGCCGCTGGGCTTGGGAGGCGGGACCGTAGCCGCCACGTTCATGAGCTCGGAGCGAATAACCACGGCCGTCGCCGGCATCGCGGCGACGGCGGCCGGTGCCGTGTGCGTACGCCTGCTGCTGCGCACCCGGGCCCAACTGCACCGGGCGGAAGGCTCCTTCCGCACCACGCAGGCCGAGCACAACCAGCAGTGGCAGCAGCATGTCGCCGGCCTGGAACGGAAGTTCTCCGCCGAGCGAGCCACCCTGGAGTCCCAGCTCACCGAGCAGAACGCCTCGTACGAGCGGCGCCTCGCCGAGCAGAGCGCCACCTACGAGTCGCAGCTCGCCGACCAGACCCGGGCCTACGAAGAGCGGCTGACCGAGCAGGCCAGGTCCTACGAGGCCCAGCTCGCCGACCAGGCCGAGGTCTGGCAGGAGCAGCTCTCCCACCAGCTCGCCGCGGTCGCCCGGCTCGCAGACGAGCAGTTGCCCGACGCCATGGAGAAGCTGCGCTCGGGCGAGGCCATCGACGACGTCCTGCCGACCGTCACCCAGTGCGCGAAGGTCAGCGCCGACCTCCAGACGGAACTGCGCAAGCTGCTGCGCACCGCCCTGATCGGCCTGGAGGCGGAGTTCGACCGCTCCACCACCGCCGAGCAGGCCGTGATCAGCATCGGCAACCGCATCCACGTGCTGACCAGCAAGCTCCGCGGCCGGCTGCACGAGATGCAGGGCGAGCACGGCAGGCTCCCGGCCGTCGCCCGCGGCCTGATGGAGCTCGACCAGGAACTCGGCCCCGCCGACTCCCTCGCCGCGAGCATCGGCGTGCTCGGCGGCTCGGACCGCCCGGGACGCCAGTGGCAGGAACCGCAGCGGCTGCTGAGCGTGGTGCGCGGCGGCATCGGCCGGATCAAGGACTTCCACCGCGTCCAGGTGCGCCACCTGCCCGAACTCGGCGTCGACGGCGGCCTGGTGGACCACCTGACGCTGATCTTCGCCCACCTCCTGGACAACGCGGCCCGCTACTCGCCGCCCACGGAGCCGGTGCTCATCTCCGGCAAGGAGGTCCCCAACGGCGTCGGCATCGAGATCCAGGACTCCGGCAAGGGCCTGAGCGAGGAGAAGAAGCGCGAGGCCGAGCACGCCCTCGCGGGCACCGCGCCCGGCGCGGGTCTCGGCGGCATCACCGAGGACGCGAGCATCGGCCTGCGCGTCGTCGGCGCCCTCGCCCGCCGCTACGGCATCCGGGTCACCTTCGCGGACTCGCCCTGGCTCGGCACCTCCGTGGTGGTCGTGGTGCCGCACAAGTACTTCAGCCCGCTGCCCGCGGCCGCGACCACCCAGGCCGCGCCCGCCCCCGAGGCCCGCCCCGCCGCGCCCGCCCCGGCCCGCGAGACGGTCACCGCACCTGCGGCGGCCGCCCAGACGGAAGGCGTGGAGACCACACCCGGCGGACTGCCCCGGCGCCGCAGCAGGCGGAACGAGACGGACGGGTCCCGGCAGGCCGAGCGAAGCGACCGGAGCACGGCCGTCTCCGCCGTCCCGCCGGACGCCTCCTTCTCCGGTCTCGCGGCCTTCGCCACCGCCGGACGCGACGCCGCCGAGGCGTCCCGGGCGGCCGACGACCGCGAGACTCCCGCCGGACGCGAGTCCACCGAGCACCGCACCGAAGAGAGCGACTAGTCCTCATGACGCAGCAAGGAACAGATGTGAGCTGGGCGCTCCGCGATCTCGTCGAGAGCATCCAGGAGATCCGTTTCGCCCTCGTGGCCTCCAGCGACGGCAAGGCCATCACCTCCTACGGCGCCGAAGACCCCGACGACGTCGACCGCTTCGCCGCCGTGGTGGCCGGCCTGCAGGCACTGGCCCAGCCGGTCGCCGAACAGTTCCCCAAGTACGCCGGGCAGTTGCGCCTCGCGATGATCGAGGTCGACGGCGGGCACCTCTTCGTCGTCCGCGCCGGTGTGGAGACGTACCTCGGTGTCCTTGCCAGGGAGGGCCTCGACCAGGGCCTGCTCGGGCACCAGATGAGGGACCTGGCCCGCAGGATGGGTGAGCTCCTCGGCACCACGCCGCGCCTGGAGGAGCACTCTGGATGAGTGCTCCCCGCAGGCCGTCGGACCCGTCCGGTCTCGAGCGCTACTACGTCCTCACGGGAGGGCGCAGCGGACCGGGCGGTTCGGCGTCGAGCCTCGACGTGGCGACCCTCGTCGTCTCCCGCGCCGCCCCGTTACCGGGAATGCAGCACGAGCACGAGGAGATCCTCCGGCGCTGCCGCGATCCGCTGTCGGTCGCCGAACTCGGCGCCCACCTCGGGCTGCCCTTCAACATTCTCGCCGTGCTGCTGTCGGACCTGCTGGACGCAGGTCGCGTCGAAGCCCGTGGCCCCATCCCGGCACACGACGCCGGCCGCGGGCCCGACCTCGCGCTCCTTGAGGAGGTACTCAGTGGACTTGAAAGGCTTTGACCAACCCGGAGGGCGGGCGGCCGGGGACACCCGCTCGGTGAAGGTGATGATCGCCGGCGGGTTCGGCACCGGGAAGACCACCATGGTCCGGTCGGTCAGCGACATCAAGCCGCTCACCACCGAGGAGACCCTCACCCAGGCCAGCGTCGACGTCGACCACCTCATCGGCGTCGCCGACAAGACGCAGACCACCGTCAGCCTGGACTTCGGCAAGATCGGCATCAACGAGAGCCTCGTGCTCTACCTGTTCGGCACGCCGGGCCAGGAGCGGTTCTGGTTCCTGTGGAACGGGCTGTTCAAGGGGGCGCTCGGCGCGATCGTCCTGGTGGACACGCGCCGTCTGGAATCCAGTTTCCGGGCGATCGAGGAGATGGAGCGGCAGGACGTCCCCTTCGTCGTCGCGCTGAACGTCTTCCCCGACTCGCGGAACTACCCGGCCGAGGAGATCCGGGACGCCCTGGACATCCCCGAGCACACCCCGGTCGTGGCCTTCGACGCCCGCGACCGGGCCTCCAGCCGGGACGTCCTCGTCGCCCTGATCCACCACCTGAAGGAACGCTCGGCCGTGGCCTTGGAGCCCCGATGAACGATTCGACCGATTCTGGACCCCAGGCCGTGCGGGGCTGCCCCGTCGCCCACCACGGGACCGACCTGACCCGGCTGTACGGGCCGGAGGCGGCGACCGACCCGGGGGGCATCTACGAGCGGCTGCGCAAGGAACACGGCTCCGTCGCGCCGGTCCTGCTCGAAGGCGACGTGCCCGCCTGGCTGGTCCTCGGCTACCGCGACAACCGGCGGGTGCTGAACAACCCCCGCCAGTTCAGCCGGGACGCGCGGATCTGGCGGGACTGGCGGGAGGGCCGGATCGAGGAGACCTCGCCGATCATGCCGATGGTCGGCTGGCGCCCCGACTGTGTGTCCCAGGACGGCGAACCGCACCGCAGGCTGCGCGGCGCCGTCACCGACGGGTTGCAGGCGGCGGCCGCCCGGGGCATCCGGCGGCACGTCACGTACTTCGCGAACAAGCAGATCGACGCGTTCGCCGACGCCGGGCGCGCCGACCTCGTGGCCGACTACGCCGAGCAACTGCCGATGCTCGTGCTCACCAGGATGCTGGGCCTTCCCGCGGCGGACGCGCAACGCCTGATCGAGTCCTGCGCCGAGGTCTTCAAGGGCGGTGAGGGCGCCCTCGAGCACAACGGCCGGATCATGCAGATCCTCGCGGAACTCGCCGAGCGCAAGCGGGCCGAGCCGGGCTCCGACTTCGCCACGGCCCTGCTGGAGCACCCGGCCGGCCTCGACCACGACGAGGTCGTCAGCCATCTGCGCCTGGTGCTGATCGCCGCGCACACCACCACCAGCAACCTGCTGGCCCGGGTCCTGCAACGGGTCCTCACCGACTCCGCCCGGCTGTCCGGTCTGGTCAGCGGGGAGCTGAACATCTCCTCGGCGGTGGAAGAGGTCATGTGGGACACCCCGCCGCTGTCCGTGCTGCCGGGCCGGTTCGCAACCGCCGACCTGGAGCTCGGAGGCCATCACGTCCAGGAGGGAGAACTGCTCATCCTGGGCCTGGCCGCCGGCAACCTCGACCCGGAGGTACGGCCCGACTCGGCCGTCGCCGTGCAGGGCAACCAGTCGCATTTGGCGTTCAGCTCCGGACCGCACGAGTGCCCGGGGCAGAACATCGGCCAGTCCATCATCGAGATCGGCGTGGACGTCCTGCTGCACCGGCTGCCGGACCTGCGCCTGGCCGTACCGCCGGAAGAACTCGGCTCGACCGCCTCCACGTGGGAGTCCCGGCTGGACAGCCTGCCGGTCGAGTTCACCGTCTAGGCCCCGTCGGCAGACCGTTGCCCGGCCGGCTTCCGGCCGGGCAACGGTCTGCGTGGGCGCAGGCGGTGGCTCACACGCCCGGCAGGTCGTCAACAGGGTTGAGGCGTCAGCCGTCGAGCCAGTCGCCTGCGACGCCCGTGGGACGGTATCCCGTGGCGTTCCAGAGGAAATGCGGGTGGGCACAGGCGAACATGTAGGCGAGCAGTGCGGTGTCCTCCCTCCCGGTCTGAGGGTCGTGCAGGGTGTGGAACCTCTCCGATCCGACCACTCCGGCGTCTTGTTGGACATGACGGGCGCGGTCCGGCGATGGTGCGGCGCTGGATGCCTCCACGGCGGCGATGTAGGTGCGGCGCAAGATCTCCCATGTGCTGTCCGTGTTGCCGTACCAGGGGCCGTGCAGCGCTTCGAAGGCATGGAGCTCGGCGTCGAAGAGGGCCCATGTCCGGGGGAATTGGGCTCGACAGCGTGCGGACAGCTCGGCGGCCCGGGTGCTCAGTGCCGGTGCGGTGGGCCGCGGGGCGATGGTGAGGGTGGTGCCGTGCGTGAGGATGCCGGTGCACGGGTTGGGCTGCAGGTCGCACAGCGGGCACTCCTCGGCCGGGGGGAGGCCCTGGGTGATGCCGTCGAACCACAGGGCGTGGCGGCCCGTGAGCCCCATCCAGACGATGGTGGTGGTCATCAGCCAGGTGTTCCACATCGGGCTGTGGGCCTCGGGCATGCAGCCGTACTTGACGAGGGCTATCGCGCAGGCGGCGTAGAGCGCCTTGGTGTGGACGGGCATGTCGGCGAGCCAGAAGTTGCTGATCTCGCCGGTGAGGGCATCGGCTCGTACATCGGCCATGTCGTCGATGACGCGGCACAGCAGCAGGGAGGCGAGGTTCTCTTCCTGCCAGAGTTCGGTGTCGGGGGCGACGTGCCAGAACAGGCAGTCCAGCATCTGCAGGGCTGAGTAGGTGCTCTGGTTGAGCGGGTTGGTCTGGGGGAGCATGACGCTGCCCGCGTCGTGCTGTTGCAGCCAGTACTCGTCGACGGATCGCTTGTGGGCTGCGAAGAGTCCGGAGACCAGGGCCCGTGCGCTGTTGGTGCTGAAATTCTCGGCCAGGCGGCCTTCGGCGTGCCGGGTGAGGCGCGTTGTGTCGATGGTGTCGATCACGCGTTTGTATTCGTGGAAGACGAGGATGTCGTCCTCGAAGCGGTGGCGGTGGCCGAGGTCTCGTTCGAGGTCGTTCATCTGCCGGGTCCAGGACCATCCACCGGTCAGGACGCTGTCGAGTTCCCGGCGGTGTGGCCAGGTCTTGACGGTGAGGGGACGACCGGCGCTCTGCCGCCAACGGTAGTCGTCCAGCGTGCGTGCGGGGGGCGTGGGCAGCCGACGGCACAGAGGGCAGGCGCAGACGCTTGTCTGCTCCTCCTCGCGCGGCGGGGTGAGCGCCCGGCTCCTCCAGGCCCCTTCCAGCATCGTGCAGGCCAGTCTGCAGACCTCGATGTCGGTGCTGACCTGGGGGAAGGCTGCTTCGATCATGCGCAGGCTGGTGTCGAGGTGCCTCAACCTGGCGTAGCCCTCCTCGTCGGGCGGGAGGAACGCGGGCCGTGCCAGATGGAGGGCTCCCTCCACCTGCAGCGTGGTGCTGGAGTGGGGGGAGCCGAATGCGTTCAGCCGCTCCCGAGCTGCGTTCTGGGACCTTCGGTACTGCTCCGTGCTCCCATTGATGTGTTTCACCAAGAGGCGGGCCAGGGTGTCCCCTGCCTCGGTGGGGTGGAGCTGGGCGCTCGGCTGCGCCGGGATCGAGCTGTCGGCGGACGCCTTCGGAACAGCACCTGCGACTCGAGATTTCACACCGGTCTCCCAATGAACTGTGGTCCTGGCAACGGAATCGATCGACCGTGGTCGTTGACCGGCCGTGTCCGGGAATCGTCTGTACGGCACTCCTGCCGCGAGGCGAGCGCCTGCATCGCCGCCTCAGCTGGGCTGATCAGGAAGCACGCGCGGCCCGTCAGGCGTAGCGCGACCCCTGGATCCGAGATGCGCTGCTTCGCCCGAGGCGTGTGGGTAGCTGACCGGGGTGCCGAAGGGCAGGTCGAACCGGACGTCCTGAGGCATGCGTTTCCTTTCGGGAGACGGAACACAGAGGCCCCCCACCCCTGTCGGCGGACGGTGCCGTGACCGCCCGCACACTCGAACTGGCTTTTGCAGTCCGAAAGTTGAACCGAGAAGCGGTACCAGGCTGCCCACGACGTGAATGAGCCATTCCGTGACCCCGCCGTGATCTCCGTTACTGCCCGAAGCGCATGAGCTGCGTATACTCCCTCGTCCCTCACCCGGTACCGGCTCGTCCACCGAGCCTCCGCAGCCGCGGAACGCCACACTGGTCACAGTCCGTTCGACGACCGACCAGGAGGCGCACCCAGATGACGTCCGCACCCGCACGCAGCGCCGAGCAGCGCAAGAAGGACACCCTGCACCGTCTGGAACACGACGTGGACGCCTGGGTCGCCACGGCCGACGGCACGTCCGGGACGCCGTACCTCGTCCCGCTGTCCTTCCTCTGGAACGGCTCGTACCTGCTGTTCGCCACCCCCGCGTCGAGCCCCACCGGACGGAATCTGGCCGCGACGGGCCGGGCCCGCGTCGGCATCGGGCCGACCCGTGACGTCGTGCTCGTGGAGGGCACCGTGGAGACCGTCCAGCCCGGCGAGCTGACCGAGCAGGACGCCGAACTCTTCGCCGCCAAGACCGGGTTCGACCCCCGCGGGCTGGCCACGCCGTACCTCTACTTCCGCGTCGTGCCGCAGCGGGTACAGGCCTGGCGGGAGGCCGATGAACTGGACGGCCGCGAACTCATGTGCGAGGGACGGTGGTTGACGGCCGACTGAATCGGCCGGACCGGGATAACCGCAAGGTACAGGCCCGCGGGGCACGACCGCCCCGCGGCCGGAATCCTGCGGAGGAGACATGGCACTGGTGAAAGCGGGTGTCCTGGTGCTCGACTGTGCCGAGCCCGAGAAGCTCGCCGTGTTCTACAAGGAGCTGCTGGAAGGGGAAGAGGCGGACGCGACCGCCAACCGGGTGGAGATCAAGGGCGCGGACGGCTTCCGCGTCGCCCTGCGCCGGGACGTCAACGCGACACCGCCCAGCTGGCCCCGCCCCGAGAACTCCCTCCAGGCCCACCTGGAGTTCGTGGTGGACGACCTGGACGCGGTGGAACGCCGGGTCATCTCCCTCGGCGGCCGCCCCCTGGAGGCCAAGGACGCCTCGGGCCCTCTGGAGGAGCGGGGCTACGCCGACCCGGCAGGCCACTCCTTCGTCCTGCGCCGCACCCCACCGACCGCGCCCAAACAGGGCTGACCGGAGGTGGCGGGCCGGTCGCCGGTGGCGCACCCGCGATCTCCGTGCGGGCACGATCAACACCTGAGGGGCCGACGGCCCCGCACAGGCCGGCCCCGCCCCGCCGCACCGGCGGGGCGGGGCCGCGTCGTGCTCAGTCGCGGCCGCCCTTCTCCCCGGCCGGCCACGTGCCGGTGGAACGCTCGATGGCCTTGGCACCCGCGCGGTCCACGGCGCTGCGCACCACGGCGAAGATGGCGCCCTGGACCGCGGCGGCCAGCAGGATCTCTCCCCAGCCGCGGTCCTTGTCCAGCGCGTCGGGCGCGTCCTCCTCGTGACGGATCGCCATCCATGTCTTGCGGAAGGCCAGCCCGGCCAGCCAGCCGCTCGACCAGCCCAGCACGAACCCGAGGGGCTGGTAGGCGAAGGGCAGCTTCTTCTTCTTGGCCACGTGAATCTCCTTGATCGGTGAGGGGTGGACGGAAGTGGTCAGGGGGTGTGGGCGGCCGGGACCCGCTCCTCGGCGCGGACCGGCCCGGGCGGCGTACCGTCCCCGAACGGCCGGCCGCCCAGCTCCTCGCGGTGGTGCGGGGTCAGCCAGCCGGACAGGTCCGGGCCCAGCGGCACGATGCGCGTCGGGTTGATCCCGGTGTGCACCTGGTAGTAGTGGCGCTTGATGTGGTCGAAGTCGACGGTGTCGCCGAAGCCGGGCGTCTGGTAGAGGTCCCGGACGTACCCCCACAGCACCCGGTTCTCCGTCAGCTTCCAGCGGTTGCACTTGAAGTGGCCGTGGTAGACCGCGTCGAAGCGGACCAGTGTGGTGAACAGCCGGATGTCGGCCTCGGTAATGGTGTCGCCGACGAGGTACCGCTGCCGTTCCAGGCGGTCCGCGAGCAGCTCCAGCCGCCGGAACACGCCCGCGCAGGCGGTCTCGTACTCGTCCTGCTCGGTGGCGAAACCGGCCCGGTACACGCCGTTGTTGACGTCCTGGTAGACGTCCGCCATCACCTCGTCGATCTCGTCGCGCAGCTTGTCCGGGTACAGGTCGGGCGCGCCCCGCCGGTGCAGGGCCGTCCATTCGGTCGCGAGGTCGAGCGTCAGCCGCTGGTAGTCGTTGGTGACCAGCTGTCCGCTGGGCACGTCCACCATCGCCGGCACGCTGACACCACCGGGGTAGTCCGTCTCCCGGCGGTCGTACGCCTCACTCAGATAGCGGATGCCGAGGACCGGGTCGCGGCCGTCCTCGTCCAGCGTGAAGCGCCAGCTGCGGTCGTCCTGGATCGGGTCGGCGACGGCCAGGGACAGCGCGTCCTCCAGGCCGAGCAGCCGCCGGGAGACCAGCGACCGGCTCGCCCACGGGCAGGCGCGGCTGACGACCAGACGGTAGCGGTCGGCCTCCACCGGCCAGCCGTCCCGGCCATCGGCGGTGATCCGGTCCGTGAAATGCGCCCTGGACCGCTTGAACGAACTCCTTCCGTAGGCGCTGTTGCCGTCGTCGCCGTCGTCGCGGCTCATGGGGATGACCTCCTTCGGCGTACGTGTGGCCTGCTTGTCGTGCGTGTGCCCTGGTGAACGCGTTCCCCTTTTTCCGCCGACGGCACGGTGTGAGCACCGCCGACCGGGGCAATCGGCGTGGGTGACTGCAGAAGGATCTGATCGGAGGACACGCGTCACCGTGCTGGTGGCGCTCGCTGCCAATCTGGTGATCGCGGCGGCCAAGGCGGTCGGCGGCCTGGCCGCGGGATCGCCGGCCCTGCTGTCGGAGGCGGCCCACTCGGTGGCCGACAGCCTGAACGAGGTGTTCTTACTGGCGGCGCTGCGCCGCAGCCGCCGCCCCGCCGACCGGCGGCACCCCTTCGGCTACGGCAAGGAGCGGTTCTTCTGGTCGCTCCTCGCGGCCGTCGGGATCTTCGTCATGGGCGGCTGCTTCTCCTTCTTCCAGGGCTTCGAGGCCCTGGCGGGCGGAGCGGAGGAGGACACCGGCGGCTATGTGGCCGGACTGATCGTGCTCGGTATCGCCCTCCTCGCGGAGGGCGCCTCTTTGCTGCGGGCGCTGTACCAGGTGCGCCGGCAGGGCGGCACGGGCGCCGGGCTGCGCGACCCCGCCCTGCGCACGGTCGTCGCCGAGGACGGCACGGCGGTGCTCGGCGTCACGCTCGCCATCACCGGTATGGCGCTGCACATGGTCACGGGCCAGGTGGTGTGGGAGGCGTCGGCCTCCCTGGCGATCGGCGCGCTGCTGGTCTACGTCGCCTACCGGCTGGGCCGGGACGCCCGCGACCAGCTGATCGGCGAGGCCGCCGACCGGGAGTCGAGCGGGAGGATCCGGGAGTTGCTGCGGGCACAGCCCGAGATCGACAGCGTGGAGGCGCTGTTCACCATGAAGACGGGCCTCGACACGGCCCTCGTCGCCGCCCGCGTCGACCTCGTGCCCGGCCTGGAGAGCGAGCACGTCGAGGACGTCGCCGTCCGCATCAAGCGCTCCATCGCCCGGACGGTCCCCGAGGCCGACCAGATCTTCCTCGACGTCACGGACCATCGCGCGCGGGAGGCAGCGGAAAGCCCCGCCGCGACGGGGGAACGCGGCGGGGCCTGACCCTCGCGTGCCCCGTCGCCGACGGTTCATGCACGCCCTCGGAGAAGTTTTTCGCCGACCGCCCCGGACAGGGCGGTCGGCTTCCCGGACCCGCTCCGCGGGGTCGCCCGTTCCGGGTGGGTTCGAGGGAGCACCGACGGGGGCGTGCCCGGCGCCCCGCATGCCGGGCGGACGGGGCGCCGCCCCTGCCCGCCGCCGGTCGGGCTACGCCCTGTGCCCCGCCGGTCGGGCTACGCCCTGTGCCCCGCCGGGTGGGCGACGCACTGTGCCCCGCCGGGTGGGTGGCGTTTCGTGCCCGCTGGCCGGGCGACGATCCGTGTCCCGTCGGTCGGGGGACCTTTCGTGTTCCGTCGGTCGGGCGGCCGTGCGTGGCCGCTCGGTCGGGTGGCGTTTCGTGCCGGCTGGCCGCGTGGCGTTCTGTGTCCCGTCGGTCGGGCGGCCTTCCGTGTTCCGTCGGTCGGGCGGCCGTGCGTGGCCGCTCGGTTGGGTGGCGTTTCGTGCCGGCTGGCCGCGTGGCGTTCTGTGTCCCGTCGGTCGGGCGGCCTTCCGTGTTCCGTCGGTTGGGCGGCTGTCCGTGGCCCGTCGGTTGGGTGGCGTTTCGTGCCGGCTGGCCGCGTGGCGTTCTGTGTCCCGTCGGTCGGGCGGCCTTCCGTGTTCCGTCGGTTGGGCGGCCGTCCGTGGCCCATCGGTCGGGTGGCGTTCGTGCCGCCGGACGGGGGCGACGATCCATGGCCCAACGGTCGGGTGGCGTTTCGTGCCCGCCGGACGGGCCGCCTGCCGTGCCCCGACGGACGGGCGATGGCCGCTTCGCCCCCGGCGGCCGGAAACAGGGCCCCTGGACGGCCGGCCGCCACTGCCGGTCCGTCCAGGGGCCCGTCCTCGCCCTGCTCGCACGGCCGCCCGGGGGTGCCGAAGGCCTGCCGCGTCACCCGCCGTCGGCCGGCTCCAGCACGAACACCGGTATCTCCCGGTCCGTCTTCTTCTGGTAGTCGGCGTAGGGCGGATACGCCGCGACGGCGCGCTCCCACCACCCGGCCTTCTCCTGGCCCGTGACCTCACGGGCGACCATGTCCTGCTTCTCCGGACCGTCCTGGAGCTCCACGTGCGGATCGGCCTTGATGTTGAAGTACCAGACCGGGTGCTTCGGCGAGCCGCCGAGGGAGGCGACCGCGGCGTAACGCCCCTCGTGCTCCACCCGCATCACCGGTGTCTTGCGCAGCTTGCCGCTCCTGGCACCCCGTGAGGTGAGGATGACCACCGGCATCTTCGAGCCCTGGAGAGTCGTGCCCTGCGTGCCGCCGGAGCTCTCGTACAGCTCCACCTGCGTGCGCACCCACTGCGTCGGGCTGGGTTCGTACTCGCCCTGGAGAGGCATGGCATCCGTCCCATCGTCGTGTCACGGTTGACCGGCATCGGCATCAACACCGGTACGCCCGCGAATCATCCGCACAACGGCACATCCGGGCCGGCCGCGCGTCTCACCCCGGCGCCACCGCCGTCCGCACGGCCAGGACCGTCATCACCCCGCTCGCCGCCAGCGCCGTCACCAGCCGGCCCCGGCGACCGGTCAGCGCCCGCCCCAGCAGGGCTCCGCCCCCGGCGAGCAGCACCTGCCAGCTCGCCGAGGCGGCGAAGGCGGCGAGCACGAAGACGCCCTGCTCCGGAGCGCCGGACGGGCCCGCGGCCCGGGAGCCGAGCACGAGTGCCGCGAAGTAGATCACGGTCGTGGGGTTCAGGAGGGTGACGCCGAGCAGCCCCAGGTAGGCCCGGGCGGGCCCCGGGGGAGCGGGCGCCGTCCGTGTGGCGAGCCGGTGGCCGCGGTGTTCGCGCACGGCCGTGACCGCGCCCCACCCCGCCAGCGCGAGCAGCACCAGGACACAGACCCACCGCAGCGGCCCGAGCACCGGCCGCAGCGCGTCGGCCAGGGCCGCGCCTCCGAGGGTGGCCGCGAGGGCGTACAGCCCGTCGGCGGTGGCGACGCCGAGCGCGGCGCAGACACCGGTGCGCAGGGACGTACGGGCGGTGAGGGAGACGAGGTACGTCCCGACGGCGCCGACGGGGACGGCAATGCCGTACCCGGCGAGCAGCCCCGCGACGAGCGCGCCCGTCATGACCGCGGCGGCGTCGGCCCTCCACGGCGGCCGGACCGCTGCTGTCGGCGTGCGGCAGGAGCGGCGGTGGACGGCGGCAGCAGGACGGCGAAGTCAGACATGGCTGGATCCTGGGGCCTGCCCCGCTCCGCCGACAACCGGTTTTCTCGACGGCACCGGCGCACCGCCGCTTCCGGCAGGGGACCGGCTCCCGCAACCCGGCCCTGGACGCCCGGCGTTCGAACTGGAAGACGGCGTTCCTCGGCCATGTTGTCGCCGCCACCGATCTGGCCGAACTTCGCGTCGCTCCATAGGTGCCTGGGGCATCTAATGAAGATCGGCACGACGCACACTTCGTCTGCGAGGTCTTCATGACGGAAACGACCGCACCCGTCGCCTTCCCCCAGAGCCGGACCTGCCCCTACCAGCCGCCCGCCGCCTACGACTCGCTGCGCGACGAGCGCCCCCTGACCCGCATCACCCTCTTCGACGGCCGTGAGGCGTGGCTGGTCAGCGGGCACGCGACCGCCCGCGCGCTGCTGGCCGACCCGAGGCTGTCCTCCAACCGCAGCCGTCCCGGCTTCCCCGCCCCGACCCGGCGATTCGCCGGGATCACGAACCGCAGAACTGCCTTGCTCGGCGTCGACGACCCCGAGCACCGCGCCCAGCGGCGGATGGTCGTCGGCGACTTCACCCTCAAACGGGCCGTCGAACTCCGGCCACGGATCCAGCAGATCGTGGACGAACGGCTCAACGCGATGATCGCCCAGGGCCCGCCAGCGGACCTGGTGAGCACCTTCGCGCTGCCCGTGCCGTCCATGGTCATCTGCGCCCTGCTCGGTGTCCCGTACGCCGACCACGACTTCTTCGAGGCCCAGTCACGACGGCTGCTGCGCGGCCCGGAGACCTCGGACGTGGAGGACGCCCGCGACCGGCTGGAGGCGTACTTCGGCGAGCTGATCGACCGCAAGCAGCGGGACCCCGGCACCGGCCTGCTCGACGACCTGGTCCAGCGGCAGCTGCGGGAGGGCGAGCTCGACCGCGAGGGCCTGATCGCCCTGGCGCTCATCCTGCTGGTCGCGGGCCACGAGACGACCGCCAACATGATCTCGCTGGGCACCTTCACCCTGCTCCAGCACCCCGAACGGCTGGCCGAACTGCGCGCCGACCCGCGGCTGCTGCCGGCCGCCGTCGAGGAGCTGATGCGGATGCTGTCGATCGCCGACGGCCTGCTGCGCCTGGCCGTCGAGGACATCGAGGTGGCCGGGACGACGATCCGCAAGGGTGACGGCGTGGTCTTCGCCACCTCCGTGATCAACCGCGACGAGACGGTCTACGCCGAGCCGGACACGCTCGACTGGAGCCGCCCGGCCCGGCATCACGTCGCCTTCGGCTTCGGCATCCACCAGTGCCTCGGCCAGAACCTCGCCCGCGCCGAGCTCGAGATCGCCCTGTACACCCTCTTCGACCGGCTGCCCGCGCTGCGGCTGGCCGCCCCGGCCGAGGAGATCCCCTTCAAACCGGGCGACACGATCCAGGGGATGCTGGAACTCCCCGTGACCTGGTAAGAGGCTTCCGGACATGCACATCGACATCGACAAGGACGTCTGCATCGGCGCGGGCCAGTGCGCCCTGACCGCCCCGGACGTGTTCACCCAGGACGACGACGGCTACAGCGCACTGCTCCCCGGCCAGGAGGACGGCGGCGGCAGCCCCCTGGTGCGGGAGGCGGCCCGGGCCTGCCCGGTGAGCGCCATCACCGTCTCGGAGAAAGTGAGCTGAAGCCCGGCCGCACGCGGAGTCACTAGGGTTTCCGGGATGACCGAACAGTCCGCCCGGAAGCCCTTCCTCTACGTCGTCGTCTGCGCCGCCGGTATCGCCGCGGACGTCAGCAAACTGATCACCGCCGCGCAGGAGCGCGACTGGGAGGTCGGTGTCATCGCGACGCCCGTCGCCATGAACGGCTTCTTCGACACCGCGGCCGTCGAGGCGCAGACGGGCCGCCCGATCCGGTCCGCCTGGCGCACCCCGGGCGAGCCGCGCCCGTTCCCGGCACCCGACGCCGTGGTCGTCGCGCCCGCCACCTTCAACACCGTCAACAAGTGGGCGGCCGGCATCGCCGACACCCTCGCCCTGGGCACCCTGTGCGAGGCCGCGGGGCTCGGCGTGCCGGTCGCCGTCCTGCCGTGCGTGGCCGACGCGCTGGCCTCCCACCCCGCCTACCGGGACAGTCTCGAACGGCTGCGGGGAATGGGTGTGCGGTTCGGGCAGCCGTACACCGGAGAACCCGGCGAGGACGGCGGGCGGCCGGAGTTCGGCTGGGAACGGGTGCTGGACCTGGTCGAACGCGGCTGACGGCCGGCCGGTCAGCCGCAGCCGAGCGTGGGTCCCTCCACCATGCCGCCGGTGTACAGCGCCTGCCCGCGCGGCATCCAGTAACCCAGCTTCGAAACGACCGTCGAGCAGGCCGCCGCCAGCGTCACCCGCACCCGCACGGTCGCCGCACGCCCCGGCTGGAGGTCGGTGAGCGCGCAGTCCACGGAGTGCGTCAGCCGCGCCTTCGACGGATGGCTGCCGATGAGCGGGTTGACACACCGGGCGTCCGCCGTGCTGATCCGTACCCCCGTCGTCTCCTCGCCGATCAGCCCGAAGCGCGCACTGCCGTCGCCCTGTTCGCTGTCGCGGTACACGCGGTACGTCAGCGTCGTCGTGGTGCCGGGGCGCAGGGCGCGCCGGTCGACCTCGACGCGGTGCGTGGGCTTCGGCTTCGGCGCGCTCAGCGTGAGCGTCGCCCGCACCGTCCCGCGCAGCTCCACACCGGCCGGCGCGGAGCGGACGTGCACGGTGGCGGTGACGTCGTACGTCCCCGGGCCGGGATACGGCTGGGAACCGGGCAGGGTCCCGGAGGCGACCGTCGCGCCTCCGCGCCTGGCCGTCCAGGTGCCGGAGGTGAGGCACGCGAACCGGACGGACGTCCCGGGGCGGCGGCAGGTCGCGGGCGCCGAGACCGCCGTCACCGGCGTGCCGCTGCCCGCGCACAGGCTGACGGCGGCCCGCTCACCGTCCGGGCCGCGCAGGACTCCCGCCGGTGCGCACAGCGTCGCGGGCCCGGCCGCCTCCGCCGCCTGCGCCGCTTCGACCCGGGCCTCGGGCCGCGGCGGGACCGGCCGGCTCCACGCGGCCGAGGCGAGAGCGAGGGACGCCGCGGCAGCCCCGGTCAGGATCCTGAGCGTCCTCCGTCGTGCCGCCACCGGGTCCTCCCGTACGCACCCGACCGGCCGGGCGCCGGTCACCTGCGCCGAGGATGCGGCAGCGGCCCGCGCGCCGGCCGGTCCCACGCCGGTCGGTCACCTGGGGGCAGCAACGATGACGGCCCGTCAGCCGGTGCGGCACGCGACGGCTTGGAGCGCACACGAGCACGTACGCTCCCCCTGGAACACCTCCCGAAGACAGGAGCAGCAACGATGCAGTACGTGAAGCTCGGTTCGACGGGCCTGGACGTCTCGCGGATCTGTCTGGGGTGCATGACCTACGGCCTGCCGGACCGGGGCCGGCACGAGTGGACCCTCGACGAGGAGGCCTCGCGCCCGCTGATCCGGCAGGCGGTCGAGGCGGGAATCAACTTCTTCGACACGGCCAACGTCTACTCCGACGGCACCAGCGAGGAGATCGTCGGCCGGGCCCTGCGCGACTTCGCCCGCCGCGACGAGATCGTGCTCGCCACGAAGGTGCACGGCCGGATGCGGCCCGGGCCCAACGGCGGCGGACTGTCCCGCAAGGCCATCATCAGCGAGCTCGACCAGAGCCTCACCCGCCTCGGCACCGACCACGTCGACCTCTACCAGATCCACCGCTTCGACCCGCACACCCCCGTCGAGGAGACGATGGAGGCCCTGCACGACGTCGTCAAGGCGGGCAAGGTCCGCTACATCGGGGCGAGTTCGATGTACGCCTGGCAGTTCTCCAAGGCCCAGTACACCGCCCGGCTGAACGGCTGGACCCGCTTCGTCTCCATGCAGAACCACTACAACCTCCTCTACCGCGAGGAGGAGCGCGAGATGCTGCCCCTGTGCGCGGACCAGGGCGTCGGCGTGCTGCCCTGGAGCCCGCTCGCCCGCGGCCGTCTCACCCGCGACTGGGACACCACGACCGAGCGCAGCGCCACCGACACCTTCGGCAGCAACCTGTACCAGGAGGGCGACCGCACCATCGTCGAGGCGGTCACCCGCATCGCCGGGGAGCGCGGCGTGCCCCGCGCCCAGGTAGCGCTCGCCTGGCTCCTCCACCAGGACACGGTGACGGCCCCGATCGTGGGAGCGTCGAAGCCCGGGCACCTGGAGGACGCGGTGGCGGCGGTGGAACTCCAGCTCAGCGACAAGGAACTCGAAGAACTTGAGCGGCCCTACACACCGCATCCGATCGCCGGTCACTAAAAGCGCCCCCATAGGGGCGCGGGGAACGGCGCGACCAGCCACACCAAACCCGCAGACGAACGACTAGTGGGGCCCCCGCGGCGCGAACTCCGTCCCGCAGGGCCCCGCCCCCTCGCTCTCCGGGAGCACCACCCGCGCCCCGTTCATCGTCAGCGTCCGGTAGAACCCCCCGATCCGCTCCGCCGACCGCCCCACATAGTGCCCGATGAACGACCGCCGGAACCGATCACCCGAACGGTTCGGCTGCGACCCGTGCACCAGGCTGCCGTTGAAGAACAGAACATCTCCCGGAGACATGTCCACGGGCACGGGCGCCAGACCGGGCGGCGGCGGAACGTACTCCCGCGCGAAGGACACCCCCGCGTCCGCCTCCTCCGGGCAGAACACGTCCATCCGGTGCGTGCCCGGCACGACCTCCAGCCCGCCGTTCTCCCGGTCGATCACCTCGCAGGCCAGCCACGCCGCCACACACGTGCCCGGCTCCACCCGCAGATAGAAGTTGTCCTGGTGCAGCGCCTGCCCCCGGGCCCCCGGCGGCTTGAAGTAGAACATGCTCTGCGCGGCCAGGACCTCCTCCCCGAGCAGCACCTCCAGCACCGTCCGCAGCCGGGCGTCCAGCAGGACGTCGCGAGCGAGCTCGTTGATCTCGTGCGGGTGCATCACCCGCGGCCAGACGTGCAGCGGATCGGCGCCCGGCCCCGACGCGCGCGGCTCGAAGTGCCCGGGAACCGGTCCGGCCGCACGCAGCGCCGTGAACTCGCCGCACAGCCGCTCGGTCTCGTCGGCCCCGAAGAGCCCGCGCACGACCGTGAAACCGTCCTCCTCGAAACCCTCCCGGTACCGCCTGAGCGCGGCAGGGTCCAGGATGGGAGCGCCGGCGGCGCCGTTGCCCGTGACTGTCATGAGCGCACTCCTCGGTCAGTGGTCCCCGGCACGACACGCTAGGCGACCGAGCCGTCGAGGAGGATGCCCGTGCGTGCTGACGGATTGCCCGGCACTGCTGAGCACGGGCCCGACGGAGACCCCGCACCGCCGCCCGGCCTGGTCGTGCTCGGCCACTTCGACCAGCCGCCCGGCTACGGCGTCAACCGGCCGGGCGGATCCACGAGTTGGCTGTTCACCTGGACCACGGGAGGCCGCGGGCTGCTCCGGCAGGGCGGGGTGGAGACCTCGGCCGGCGCGGGCCACCTGGTGGTGCTCGCCCCGGGTGCCCCGCACCGCTACGCGGTCGAGCCCGGCGCCCGGCGCTGGCGGTTCTGGTGGGCACACTGCCAGGCCCGCCCGTCGTGGGCCGTGTGGCTGCGGCCGTACGAGGCCGGTGACGGGGTCTACGTGGTCACGTCCACGCCGGCCGGAGTGCACGGCCGTGTCGAGGCGGCGTTCCGGCGGATGCACGCCGACGCCCGCCGACCCGGGGCCTGGGCCGGGACACCATCCTCCGAGGCGGTGGCCTCGGAGGATGCCGCAGACGACACCGCGACCCCGGACGGTCAGATCGCCGTCGCGCACGGCGGCGCCGCCCGCGAACTGGCCCTGTGCGCCCTGGAGGAGATCGTCCTCCTCACCACCGCCGACGCCCGGCCGGCGGCACCCCGTCCCGGCCTCGACGCGCGGATCCAACGGGCCCAGGAGCTGATCGACGCCGACCCGGGCGCCCCGCACACCGTCCGCTCGCTGGCCGGGCAGGTCTCCCTGTCGCCGTCCCGCTTCGCCCATCTGTTCAGCCGCCAGCTCGGCCGGCCGCCCATGCGCGCCCTGCGCGAGGCGCGGCTGCGTCACGCCGCCCGCCTGCTCGAGGGCACCGACCTGCCCGTGGAACGCGTCGCCGCGGCCTCGGGTTTCGCCAGCCCGTTCCACTTCAACCGCGTCTTCCGCGAGCGCTACGGAACATCTCCCGGGGCGTACCGGAACGCCGCTCACGGCGGTCCGCGCGGCTGAGCCGGAGGTGTCGTCATTGGTTCCGGGAGGAGCCCCCGAAAGAGCTGTTCCGGGAAGGTCCGAGGGTGTGAGCTGCTGTGCGGGCGGCAGTCCAATGGTTTTGGGGCGACGTCCGGAGCCGGGCGAAAACGCGCCGGAAAAAAACAGAACGGACAGTGCGGAAATCCCTTTCGCACCGCACATTGACGTTTTGTCAAAAGCCCCTGGCCGCGTACGCAATGCACGAAACCGTGAGATCACTTGTTCCCTGTCGATGACCTGTGCAAAGGTGTGCCTTGTCGGCGTCCGGACAACACGCCTTTCTTCGCATGCGCGAGGCCACCGGGCCGACATACCCCTTGGTATGGACTTTATTCCGCATGTCCTTGAGAGGAATGCAGCCGTGAACGACGCAGGCCCGCCGAATTCTCCGGGTCCGGCCCACAGGATCGGCGCGACGGACGAGCAACTGAGCGCCGAGCTCAGGAAGTGGACCGGGGCGACCCCCGCACTTCACCCCGTCGGCGAACTGCTGGACCGGCACTGGGAGGCGGCCTCCGCCTACGCACGGCTGTGCACCGACGGGCCGCGTTCCGCCGGGATACTCACGACCGCAGCCTTCACCCGACTCTTCGGCGAGACCCTGCGCCAGACCGGCCCCACCTCCGCATGGCGGCCCCATCTGCTCGTCACCGTGCGGCGTATCGCCGCCGAGTGGGCCTCCGACCACAGACGCGACATGCTCCACCCGGAACTGCTGTCCGGGGCCGGCGAGGGGGAGCGGGTGGCCGCCCGGCTGCTGCCGCAGCAGCACCGGCGCCTGCTGTCCGGCGCCTTCCAGCGGCTGCCCCAGTCGGCGCGCTGTCTGCTGTGGCACGTCGAGGTCGAGGCCGAACCGCTCGCCGTCCCCGCCGGGCTGCTCGGCCTGGACGAGGAGGGCGCAGGCGTCGAACTGGACCGGGCCCGTGACCGGTTGCGCGAGGAGAGCCTCCAACTGCACCGCGAACTCGCGCCCGACGAGGAGTGCCGGCGCTATCTCCGCCTGCTCGACGTGACGTACCGGCGTGGCGGCCACGGCATCGACCCGGATCTACGCGCGCATATCCAGGGCTGCGGGCACTGCGCCGCCGCCGCGGACCAGCTCGGCCGGTTCAACCACGGGCTCGGTCCCGCCCTGGCGGAGGCGGTGCTCGGCTGGGGCGGCCTGGCGTACGCGGAGGGCAGACCGAGCGGCGTCGCGGAGAGCGATGTGACGGACGCCCCGGGGCCCGGCACGCGGACGGACGCCCCGCGGACCGGCGCTGAGACGGCTGTCGCGGGGACCGGACTCCCCGCAGGTGTGGCCGGCGGTGAAGCCTTCCCCGACCCCGTCGTCCTCGCGGGCATGGCGGGGGAGTCGTTCACCGACCCGGTCGGCACGCCGGCCGCGCCGGCCGCCGCCGCGGCGGGGGACGCGGCGCGTGCTCACGCCCACGACGGCTTCCCGCCCCCGCCCGACGCCCCGCCGGCCGCTGGAACCACTCCCGGCCGGCGTGCCGCGGGTTCCCGTCCCGGCCGGCGTGCGGCAGGCCCCCGCGCCGCGGCGCGCAGATCCGCCCACAAGGCGGCCCGCCGTTCCGCCCGCCGCCGCAACGTCTCCGTGAGCATCCTGACCGTCAGCGGCCTGGTCGTCATCCCGCTGGTCCTGTGGTCCCTGGGCGGCTCCGGCGAGGGCCCCCAGCAGGCCGGTGCGGGACGGCCCTCGGAGACGCCCGGCTCGGGTGCGGGAGAGCCGACGGGCGACCGGTCCTGGATCGGGTCGGGCGACGCCGAGAAGGGTGCCCTGCGCGGCCGGCTGCACAACGTGGACTCGGGACTGTGCGTCGGCATCGAGGACGACAAGGCCGTCGAGGACGCGGAGGCCGAACTCACCACCTGCTCCTCGGCCGCCGCCCAGCAGTGGACGTACGAGACCGACGGCCTGCTGCGCAACGGCGCCGCCCCGGACCTGTGCCTGGACTCGCACCTCGGCTACTCGGTGCGGCTGGCCCCCTGCGCGGGAGCGTCCCGGCCGGACGCCCGGAACGTCCGCTACGACTTCACCCTCCAGGGCGCCCTGGTGCCCCGCTGGAACCAGGACCTCGCCCTGGCCCCGGCCGCGACCGACGGCTCGGGAGCCCTGGTCCTCAAGACCCGGGCGGACGACGAGGATCAGCGGTGGGCGATCGACACCTCCAAGGCGGACCTCCAGATGGAGGCCGTCAACTGGCACGCCGCCGCCCCCGCGCCGCGCCCCACCCCGACACCCACCCCCACGTCCTCGAAGACGCCCACGGCGACCCCGACCCCGACTCCGTCCGCCACCCCGCCGGCACAGCGGCCGACACCGACCGGCCCGGCCCCCACCGACTCGGACTGCCACCACGACGGTTATCCCTGTGACGGGGACGGTCAGGACGGCTATCCCGGCTACGGCTACCCCGGCTATGGCTACCCCGGTTACGGGTACGGCGGTTATGGCTACGGCGGTTACGGAGGCGGCCGCCGCTGACCGGGTGCGCGCTCAGCTCCCGACGACGCGCAGCGACAGCCACAGCGCCACCACGGCCGGAACCAGCGCGGCCGGTACCGCGAGCAGCCCGAGCCGGGTGAACTCCCCGACCTCGACCCGGTGTCCGTGCTGCTGCACGATCCGCCGCCACAGCAGGGTCGCCAGCGATCCGGCGTAGGTCAGGTTGGGGCCGATGTTCACGCCGAGCAGCACCGCCAGCACGGCACCGGGACCGGCCTCCGCGGTCAGCGGCAGCAGCACCAGGACCGCGGGCAGGTTGTTGACGATGTTCGCCAGGACGGCGGCCAGTGCGGCCGTGCCCAGCAGCGTGAGCAGGCCCGAGCCGGCGGGCAGCACCCGGTGGAGCGCGTCGGCGAGCCCGTGGTCGACGACCGCCCGCACCACGACGCCGAGGGCGAGCACGAACGCCAGGAACGCCGGGGCCGCGGACCGCACCACGGTCAGCGGGGTGGCCTGTCGCCGCAGCAGCGCCCGTACGGCCAGCACGAGCGCCCCGGCCAGGGCGGCCCAGGCCGGTGCGATCCCGAGCGCGGAGGCCACGACGAACCCGGCCAGCGTGCAGCCCACGGTGACCAGGGCGAACAGGGGCGGCTCGGAGGGCCGCTCGGCGTCGGGCGAAGGGAGAGGGGCGGTCAGCTCCTCGTCGAAGAAGCGCCGGAACACCAGGTACTCCGCGCCGATCGCCACCAGCCAGGGCAGCGCCATCAGCGCCGCGAACCGGGTGAAGCTCAGCCCGCTCGCCGTGAAGGCCAGCAGGTTGGTCAGGTTGGAGACCGGCAGCAGCAGCGAGGCGGTGTTCGACAGATGGGCGCACGCGTAGAGGTGCGGCCGGGCCCGGACGCCCATCCGGGTGGCGGTGGCGAGCACCACCGGGGTCAGCAGGACGACGGTGGCGTCCAGACTGAGCACGGCCGTGATGACGGAGGCCAGCGCGAACACCGCGGTCAGCAGCCGCGCGGGACGCCCCGCCGCCCAGCGGGCCATCCACGCCCCGCAGGCCGTGAACAGCCCCTCGACGTCGCAGAAGTGCGCGAGCACCAGCACGGCCGCGAGGAAGCCGACCACGGGCCCCAGCCGCTGGATCTCCTCCCACGCGTGGCCCGGCGAGATCACTCCGACGGCGACCGCGAGCCCGGCGGCCGGAACGGCCAGCACGGCCTCGGGCAGCCCCCGCGGACGGAGCACCGCCCAGACCAGCACGGAGGTCAGCAGCGCCACGGACAGGACTTCGGCGAGCGGGGCGTTCAGGGCGGAGTCCTCCGGGGCGTGATCACAGCGTGCCCGCCCATGAAACCAAGGGTTGGTAAGAGAACTACTAGACCGGGAAGTGCGCTGTCACAGCTCGTCGAGCAGGGCCAGCTCCGCCCAGATCGTCTTGCCCTCGGCGGTGTGCCTGCTGCCCCAGCGCTGGGTGAGCTGGGCGACCAGGAGCAGGCCGCGGCCCCCCTCGTCCCAGGTCTTGGCACGGCGCAGGTGCGGCGCCGTGTGGTTGGTGTCGGACACTTCGCAGATCAGCGTGGACGCGTCGTGGATCAGCCGCAGCCGGATGGGCTGGGCGCCGTAGCGGATGGCGTTGGTGACCAGCTCGCTCACCACCAGTTCCCCGGTGAACGTGGCCTCGGTCAGCCCCCAGCGGTCGAGCTGGTCGACGACCTGCTTGCGGATGGGGGCCACCAGCGCCGGATCGGCGGGGATGTCCCAGGTCGCCACCTGGGAGGACGGCAGCCCCCGGGTGCGGGCCAGCAGCAGGGCCACGTCGTCGGCGGAGCCGCTCGGCGGGAGCAGGGAGTGCAGCACGCGGTCGCAGATCTCGTCCAGGGAGTCGGAAGGAGCCGACAGCGCCTCGCGCAGCATCCGGTGGCTCGCGTCGACGTCCCGCTCGCGGCTCGCGACCAGCCCGTCCGTGTGGAACGCCAGGACGCTGCCCTCCCGCAGCTCCACCTCGGCGCTCTCGAACGGCAGCCCCCCGACACCGAGCGGGGGACCGGAGGGCAGATCGAGCTGCCGGGCCGGGCCGTCCGGCGGCACCAGCATGGGCTGCGGGTGCCCGGCCCGGGCCAGGGTGCAGCGCCGCGACACGGGGTCGTACACGGCGTACAGGCAGGTCGCGCCCACCTCCCCGGTGCCGGCGTCGACACCGGACTCCTGGGACAGCCGGACCACCAGGTCGTCGAGGTGGGTGAGCAGCTCGTCGGGGGCCAGGTCGATGTCGGCGAGGGTGCGGACGGCGGTGCGCAGCCGGCCCATGGTGGCCGAGGCCTGGATGCCGTGCCCGACGACGTCGCCGACGACCATCGCGACGCGCATCCCGGACAGCGGGATCACGTCGAACCAGTCGCCGCCCACGCCGGAGCGGGTGGCGGGCAGATAGCGGGAGGCCGCCTCCACGGCGGCCGTGTGCGGCAGCTTGCGGGGCAGCAGGCTGCGTTGCAGGGTGAGCGTCGTCTCGCGCTCGCGGGAGTAACGGCGGGCGTTGTCGATGCAGACGGCGGCGCGGGCCGTGACCTCCTCGGCCAGCAGCACGTCGTCGTCGGTGAAGGGCTCGGGGCGCCGGAAGCGGGTGAAGACCGCGACCCCGAGGGTCGAGCCCCTGGCCTGGAGCGGCACGGACATCGTCGAGTGGATGCCGTACTCGCGGATCCGCCGGAACCGGACCGGGTCCCAGGCCAGCCACTTCTCGAGGTCGCCGCCGTCCGTTCCGGACGCCACGACCGTGCGCCCCGCGAGGAGCGAAGCGGCCTGCGGGGAGTTCTCCGGATAGACGTCCACCTGCCCGGGCTTGGCCACGGCCTCGGGGCTGCCCGAGTTGACCGACTGGTGGGCGGCCCGGCGCAGGCTCACCGGCGGTTTCGGAGGGGTCGGCGGGCCGGCGGACTCGCCGCCGTTGTCGCGTACGTCGAGCAGGTCGACGCTGACGAAGTCGGCGAGCGCCGGCACGCACACGTCCGCCAGCTCCTGGGCCGTACGGGTGACGTCGAGGGTGGTGCCGATGCGCACGCTCGCCTCGTTGACCAGCTGGAGCCGCTCCCGTGACCGGTACTGGTCGCTGAAGTCGTGGGCCGTCACGCACACGCCCCGCACCCGGCCCGAGTCGTCGGTGAGCGGTGCGAGCCGGGCCAGCCAGGCGTGCGCACCCCGGCTCTCGCCGCTGGCCTTCATGTACGTCTGCATGTCCTGCCGCCGGCCGGTGCTCAGCACGCGGCGCAGATTCTCTTCGAGTTCCGTGTTCTGCGGCCGGCTGCCGACTTCGGTGGGCCGCAGGCCGCGCAGCTGGTCGGCGGGCAGTCCGAGGAGGTCCGCCATGGCGTCGTTGACACCGCGCAGCCGCAGCCCTTCGTCGAAGATCATCGTGGCGCAGGGCGACTGCGTGAGGGCCGCCCGCACCAGCGGATCGTCCGTCGGCTCCGGGCCGGGGGCCTGAGGAGGGGAGACGGCGAGCCACTCGGTCGCCTCCGGGCCGTCCGGCGGTCTGCGGTGGGCGAGCACCCACGCGGTCACCGCGTGCCCATCGCGGTGACGCAGCGTGAGCACCCCGTTCCAGCGTGCGTCGGTCGGCACGGGCGGCGGTGCCGCTCCGTCGGCCAGCAGTTCGGCGGCCGGGCGGCCGAGGACCTCGGCGGCCGTGTGGCCCAGGAGGCGGTGGGCGCCCTCGCTCCACTCGGTGAGCGTGCCGTCGGCGGCGATGACGGCACGGGCGGCCACGGCATCGTCGATCGACTCGTCCGGGCTCATCGTCGCCACTCCATACGGACACTCACAGTGATCAGGGAGGTCGCTTGAGTTCCAGACTAGACCGTGGGTGCCCGACGTGACCCGGTAACCCCTGTGCCGCCCGGCCGAGCACGGTGAAGGCGCAATTCCGGCCGATGTGGCCTCTGGGGCAGAACAGCGCTGCCGCACCCTTGACGGCCCGGTGTGACACCTCGACAGAATCTGTTTGTTCACGATCAGTTGTGAGTACTTCTGGGTCTTCATGAGGGAGAAGCCGCCATGTCGGTCACGCGCAGATCGGTCCTGCTCGCCTCCGCCGCCGCGCCCGCGGCCGGAACACTGCTGGGTGCTCCGGAGGCGTGGGCCGCCGACGCGGCGCGCGGGGCGTCCGGTCGCCGTACCGTCGCGCTGCGCGACGGCTGGCGCTTCGCGCTGGTCAACCCGGGCGGGATCACCGACCCGACCGGCGCCTATGCCGACGCGGCCCTGCCCGGCTACGACGACTCGCAGTGGCGTGAGGTCGCCGTCCCGCACGACTGGAGCATCGAGCGGGCCCCCACCACCGAGCATGGCACCACCAGCGGCACCGGCTTCCTCCCCGGCGGTCTCGGCTGGTACCGCCTCGCCTTCACCCTGCCGCCCGCCCTCGCCGGCAAGCGGATCTCGGTGGAGTTCGACGGCGTCTACATGGACTCCACCGTCCACTGCAACGGCAAGGAGGCCGGCCGCCACCCCTACGGCTACACCGGCTTCGCGCTCGACCTCACCGACCTGGTGCACACCGACGGCACCACCGAGAACGTGCTCGCGGTCAAGGTCCAGAACCGGCTCCCCAGCAGCCGCTGGTACTCGGGCAGCGGCATCTACCGCGAGGCCCGCCTGGTGATCACCGAGCCGGTGCACGTGGCCCGCTGGGGTACCCGCGTCACCACACCCGAGATCTCCGCCGAACGGGCCGTCGTCCGCGTCGACACCTCGGTCGTCAACGCGTCGGGCGCGGGCGCCGACGTGGAGGTCGTCTCCCGGATCGTCGACCCCAAGGGCAGGACGGTCGCCCGTACCTCCTCCACAGCTGCCGTCACCGACGCCAGGACCGAGACCCACGAGCTCACGGTCCGGCGCCCTCAGCTGTGGGACATCGCGGCCCCGCACCGCTACACCCTGCACACCGAGCTGCGCGTCGGCGGCAGGACCACCGACACCTACCGCACGGTCTTCGGCTTCCGCACCTTCCGCTTCGACCCGGACGAGGGCTTCTTCCTCAACGGCACCCACCACAAGCTCAAGGGCGTCGACCTCCACCACGATCTGGGCGCGCTCGGCGCCGCGGTCAGCATCGATGCCGTCCGCCGCCAGATGGAGATCATGCTGTCCATGGGCGTCAACGCCCTGCGGACCTCCCACAACCCGCCCGCGCCCGAGGTGATCCAGGTCTGCGAGGAGCTGGGCATCGTCATGCTGGTGGAGGCGTTCGACTGCTGGCGCACGGGCAAGAACCGGTACGACTACGGCCGGTTCTTCGACGAGTGGTGCGAGAAGGACGCCACCGAGATGGTGCTGGCGGCCCGCAACTCGCCCGCCGTGCTGATGTGGTCCATCGGCAACGAGGTCCCCGACTCCACCTCCACCGCCGGTCTCGCCATGGCCGACCGGATCATCGCCGCGATCAGGGCCGCCGACGACACCCGCCCGCTGGTCATCGGCTCCGACAAGTACCGCCGCCTCCCCGCCAAGGGCTCCGCGGCCGACCTGATGCTGGCCAAGCTGGACGGCCTCGGCCTCAACTACAACACCGCCAAGTCGGTGGACCAACTGCACGCGGCCTACCCGCACCTCTTCCTCTTCGAGTCCGAGTCCTCCTCGGAGACCTCGACCCGGGGCGAGTACCAGGAGCCCGAACACCTCAACACCGGCGAGAACTACACCCCCGGGAGGCGCGGGACCTCCTCCTACGACAACAACCTCGCCTCCTGGACCATGAGCGGCGAGTACGGCCACAAGAAGGACCGGGACCGCAAGTGGTTCACCGGGCAGTTCCTGTGGTCGGGCATCGACTACATCGGCGAGCCCACGCCCTACGACGTCTTCCCGGTCAAGGCGTCCTTCTTCGGCGCCGTCGACACCGCGGGCTTCCCCAAGGACATGTACTACCTCTTCCAGAGCCAGTGGACCGAGGAGCCGATGGTCCACCTGCTGCCGATGACCTGGAACCACGCCGAGGGCGACACGGTCGAGGTGTGGGCGTACTCGAACGTCGACACCGTCGAGCTGTTCCTCAACGGAAAGTCCCTGGGCGTACGGCGGTTCGACACCAAGAAGACCGTCGACGGCCGCACCTACCTGGAGACGACCGAGGCGACCGGCGACGACAAGACCTTCACCGACGGCCCGTATCCCGGCAGCTACACCAGCCCGAACGGCAGCGCCGGCAAGCTGCACCTGACCTGGAAGGTGCCCTACCGGCCGGGACAGTTGAAGGCCGTCGCGCGGCGGGACGGCAAGGTGGTCGCCACCGACGTGCTGCGCACCGCCGGCGCCCCGCACGCGATACGCCTGACACCGGACCGCAACTCCGTTGCCGCCGACGGGCGTTCGCTGGTCTTCGTGACCGCCGAGGTGGTCGACCGGCGCGGTGTGGTGGTGCCGGACGCGGAGCACCTGCTCTCCTTCGAGGTGGCGGGCGGCTCGCTCGCCGGGCTCGACAACGGCCGCCAGGAGAGCGCCGAGCGCTACCAGGCGAGCACCCGCACCGCCTTCCACGGCAAGGCCCTCGCCATCGTCCGCTCCGGCACGAAGGCGGGCACGGTGAAGGTGACCGCCCGCGCCGACGGCCTGCGCACCGGCACGACGACCGTACGCGCCACCCGGGCGGCGGACCGGGCCGAGACCACCCCGCCCGCCTTCCGGCCGGAGCACCCCGCGCCCGTCGACCACCCCCAGGCGGACGCCAGTTACTCCGGCCGCCCGGACACCCTGCCCGCCGCCATGCTCGACGGCGACCCGGCCACCGGCTGGTCCAACGGCTTCTACAAGCAGGCGACGGCCCTGCTGCCCGCCTTCGACGGCGCCCGCACCGAGGACTGGGTCACGGTCGACCACGGACGCACCCGCGGCTTCGACCGGGTGGACGTCTCCTTCACCGTCGACGCCACGCACAGCCTGCCCGCGACGATCGAGGTGGCGGTGTGGGACGGCCGGGCGTGGCGGGCCGTGCGGGACACGGCGATCGACTGGGCCACCGCCTCCGACGCCCCCACCGTGATCACCTTCAAGGCCGTCCGCGGCTCCCGGATCCGGCTCACGATGACGAGCCGCCACCCCGACGAGGCCCGGGGCGCCCTCCGCATCAGCAGGCTGGAGACCCCGGCCGCCTGACCTCTCGGTCACCACGGTCCGGACGGGCGGCGAACAGCCATTCCCGTCCGGACCGTTGACGGGGCGTCACATCAGCAACAACCATGGCGGGCATCCACATCTGGGAGCGCTCCCACGCCGAGCGCCACCCGCACCTCTCCAGAGGAGCCCGGACGTGAAACGACGCAGAACCGCCCTGTTGTCCCTGACGGCCCTGCTGGCGACCGCGCTCACCGCGCTGCCCTCCGCACCGGCCGGGGCCGAGGAGGTCGAGCAGGTCAGGAACGGCACCTTCGACACGACCATGGACCCATGGTGGGCCACCAGCAACGTGACCGCGGGGCTGTCCGACGGCCGGCTCTGCGCCGACGTCCCCGGCGGCACCACCAACCGCTGGGACGCCGCCGTGGGGCAGAACGACATCACCCTCGTGAAGGGGGAGTCGTACCGCTTCTCGTTCAGCGCGACCGGCACGCCCGCCGGGCACGTCGTGCGGGCGATCGTGGGCCTGTCCGTGTCGCCGTACGACACCTACCACGAGGTGACACCGCAGCTCAGCGTCTCCGGCGACACCTACTCCTACACCTTCACCGCACCCGCCGACACCACCCAGGGCCAGGTCGGCTTCCAGCTGGGCGGCAGCGCGGACCCCTGGCGCTTCTGCATGGACGACGTCTCCCTGCTCGGCGGGGTGACCCCGGAGCCGTACGAGCCCGACACCGGGCCCCGGGTCCGCGTCAACCAGGTCGCCTATCTGCCCGCCGGGCCGAAGAACGCCACCCTGGTCACCGACGCCACGGCGAAACTGCCCTGGGAGCTGAGGACCTCCGGCGGGAAGACGGTCGCCCGGGGCACGACCGTGCCGCGCGGCGTCGACGCCTCCTCCGGGCAGAACGTCCACTCGATCGACTTCGGCGCGTACCGCAAGAAGGGCACGGGCCTCACGCTCGTCGCCGACGGCGAGACCAGCCGCCCCTTCGACATCGACGCGAGCGCCTACGAGCGGCTCCGGCTGGACTCGGCGAAGTACTACTACACCCAGCGCAGCGGCATCGCGATACGCGACGACCTGCGGCCCGGCTACGGCCGCCCGGCCGGGCACGTGGGCGTGGCCCCCAACAAGGGCGACACCGACGTCCCGTGCCAGCCCGGCGTCTGCGACTACAGCCTGGACGTCAGCGGCGGCTGGTACGACGCCGGCGACCACGGCAAGTACGTCGTCAACGGCGGCATCTCCACCTGGGAGGTGCTGAGCACCCACGAACGCGCGCTGCACGCCCGCACCGGCGACCCCCGCAAGCTCGGCGACGGCACGCTCGCCATCCCCGAGAGCGGCAACAAGGTCCCCGACATCCTCGACGAGGCCCGCTGGGAGCTGGAGTTCCTGCTCAGGATGCAGGTGCCCGACGGCAAGCCGCTGGCCGGCATGGCCCACCACAAGATGCACGACGAGCAGTGGACCGGCCTGCCGCTGCTGCCCAGCGACGACCCGCAGAAGCGCGAACTGCACCCGCCGTCCACGGCCGCGACCCTGAACCTGGCCGCCACGGCCGCACAGGCGGCCCGCCTCTACCGGCCCTACGACAAGGCGTTCGCCGACCGGGCTCTGGCAGCCGCCCGCAAGGCCTGGGCGGCGGCGATCGCCCACCCCGACCGCTACGCCTCCGAGAGCGACGGCGTCGGCGGCGGCGCCTACGCCGACGGCGACGTCACCGACGACTTCTACTGGGCGGCGGCCGAGCTGTACCTCAGCACGGGCGAGAAGCAGTTCCAGGACTACGTACTGAAGTCGCCGGTCCACACGGCCGACATCTTCGCCCCCATCGGTTTCGACTGGGCCCGCACGGGCGCGGCGGGACGGCTCGACCTCGCCACGGTGCCGAACAGGCTGCCCGGCCGGGACAAGGTCCGCCAGTCCGTCGTCAAGGGCGCCGACCGCTACCTGGCCACCCTGAAGGCACACCCCTACGGCATGCCGTACGCCCCGGACGGCAACAAGTACGACTGGGGCTCCAGCCACCAGGTCCTCAACAACGCCGTCGTGCTCGCCACCGCGTACGACATCACCGGCGCCTCGAAGTACCGGGACGGCGCGCTCCAGAGCATGGACTACATCCTGGGCCGCAACGCCCTGAACATCTCCTACGTCACCGGCTACGGCGAGGTCAGCGCCCAGAACCAGCACAGCCGCTGGTACGCCCGCCAGCTCGACCCGAGCCAGCCGAACCCGCCGAAGGGCACCCTCGCGGGCGGACCGAACTCGAGCATCCAGGACCCCTACGCACAGAGCAAACTCCAGGGCTGCGTCGGTCAGTTCTGCTACATCGACGACATCCAGTCGTGGTCGACCAACGAGCACACGATCAACTGGAACGCCGCCCTGACCCGCATGGCCGCCTTCGTGGCGGACCAGGGATAGGGACCGCCCAGGCACGCCGGGTGCCGGGGGAGTCCGCCGACAGGACGCCTCCGGCACCCGCGCGTAGCCTGGTGTCATGCACGCGGTGCGGGTAGACGGCATCGAGGTCGCCTACGACCGGGTGGGCCAGGGCCCGCCCCTGGTGCTCGTGCACGGCGCCACCACCGACGCCCGCGTGTGGCGTCCGCAGCTCGCGGACCTCGCCGACGAGTTCACCGTCGTCGCCTGGGACGAGCCCGGGGCCGGCCGCTCCTCCGACGTACCGCCCTCCTTCGTCCTGGCGGACTACGCCCGCTGTCTCGCGGCCGTCATCGAGGACGTGGACCTCGGTCCGGCGCACGTCCTCGGCCTGTCGTGGGGCGGGACCGTCGTGCTGGAGCTCTACCGGCACCACGCCGAGCTGGTCCGGACCCTGCTCCTCGTGGACACCTATGCGGGGTGGAAGGGCTCGCTGCCTCCGGCGGAGGTGCGCAAGCGGGTCGAGGGCGCGGAGCGGATGCTCGCGGTCCCGGACGAGGAGTTCGCGCCGACCGTGCCCGGCCTGTTCGCGGGGCGGCCACCGGCCGAAGCCGTCCGCCTGCTGTCCGTGATGTCCGCCGACACCCGGCCCCGGAGCATGCGGACGGAGCTCACCGTCATGGCCGAGGCCGACCAGCGCGACCTGCTGCCCAAGATCAGGGTGCCGACCCTGCTGCTGTGGGGCGAGCTCGACGCACGCTCGCCGGTGGACCTCGTCGCCCGTCCCCTCCTGGAGGCGATCCCGGAGGCCACCCTGGTCGTGCTCCCCGGCACCGGGCACCTCAGCAACCTCGAGGCCCCCGAGCCGTTCAACCGGACTGTCCGGGAGTTCTGTCGCGCCCGCTCCTGACCACGAGTTCCCCGGGCCGCTCATGGGCGGTCAGGGTGTGCAGCCGGGCCCGGTCGAGCGGCTCGTGCACCTCGACGTACTCGCCGTGCGGCAGCCGCTTGATCACGCCGGTCTCCCGGCCGTGCAGCACCAGCTCCCGGTCGCGCAGCTGGAGCCCCAGGCAGATCCGCCGGGTGACGACGAAGACGACCGCCGGGACGACGAACACCGCGATCCGCACCGCCCAGGTCACCGTGTTGATCGACAGGTGGAAGCGGGTCGCCACGATGTCGTTCCCGCCGCCCGCCAGCAGCACCAGGTAGAGGCTGATCCAGGCCGCCCCGATCGCCGTGCGGACCGGACGGTTGCGCGGCCGGTCCAGCAGATGGTGCTCGTGCCGGTCGCCCGTGAACCTCGCCTCCAGGAACGGGTACACGCCGATGAAGAGCAGCAGCAGCGGGAACACCACGATCGGGATGAACACGCCCAGCACCAGCGTGTGGCCCCACAGCGTGACCTCCCAGCCGGGCATGATCCGCACCAGCCCCTCGGCGAAGCCGAGGTACCAGTCGGGCTGGGCGCCCGTGGACACCTGGTCGGCGCGGTAGGGGCCGTACGACCACACCGGGTTGATCGTCGCGACCGCCGCCATCAGCGCGAGCACCCCGAACACCAGGAAGAAGAAGCCGCCCGCCTTCGCGAGGTACACCGGCATGAAGGGCGCGCCCACGACATTGCGTTCGGTGCGCCCGGGGCCCGCGAACTGGGTGTGCTTGTGGTAGACGACCAGCAGCACGTGGACCACGATCAGCGCCGCCATGACCCCGGGGATCAGCAGGACGTGCAGCGAGTAGAACCGGGCCACGATGTCGTCGCCGGGAAACTCGCCGCCGAACAGGAACATCGCCAGGTACGTCCCCACGATCGGCACCGACAGCAGCGCGCCGTGCACGAACCTCAGGCCCGTGCCAGAGAGCAGGTCGTCCGGCAGCGAGTAGCCGAACAGCCCCTCGAACAGGCCGAGGAAGAGCAGCAGCCAGCCGAACAGCCAGTTGACCTCCCGCGGCTTGCGGAAGGAGCCGGTGAAGAAGTGCCGCATCATGTGCGTCAGCATCCCGGCGACGAAGACCAGCGCCGCCCAGTGGTGCAGCTGCCGGATCAGCAGCCCGCCGCGCACGTCGAAGCTGATGTCCAGCGTGGAGGCGTAGGCCTCGGACATGCGCACGCCGTTCAGCGGTGCGTAACTCCCGTGGTACGTCACCTCGTTCATGGACGGATGGAAGAACAGCGTCAGATACACGCCGGTGAGGACCAGTACGACGAAGCTGTACAGGCAGATCTCGCCGAGCAGGAAGGACCAGTGGTCGGGGAACACCTTGCGCAGGTACTTCCGGCCGAGCGGGTGGGTCCCGAGCCGGCCGTCGAACCAGTCCGCGAGCCGCTCACCGCGTCCGACGCTCACGCCGCCTCCTTGGGCAGGTGGGCGAGCTTGTCCGGGTTGGCCACGACGTAGATGCCGCGCACCCGGTCGCCCTCCGGAGTGAGGTCCAGGACCAGGACGGCGTAGGGCGCGTCGCCGTCGAACAGCACCGCCGCGTCGTCGCCGTTGACGCGCCGGTAGCGGAAAACCGGGTTGCTCGGGCCGCCCCGCCCGGAGGTGAGCAGTCGGGCCACCTTGTCCCGGCCGTGCACCGGGCGCAGGCTCGCCGGCCTGCGCTTCCCGCCGGCGTCCGTCCACGCCGTGACGTCCGGCGCGAGGACCTCCATCAGCTCGGCGATGTCCCCACCGAGCGCCGCCCGCACGAACCGCTCGGTCGCCTCCCGCCGCACCCGCGGATGCGCCTCGTACCGGGGCCGCCGCGCGTTCACATGCTCCCGGGCCCGGTGCGCCAACTGCCGTACGGCGGCGGGGGAGCGGTCGATGATCCCGGCTATCTCGGCGTGCGGGTAGCCGAACACCTCGCCCAGGACGAACACGGCCCGCTCCAGCGGGGTGAGCGACTCCAGGACCACCAGCATCGCCAGCGACACCGACTCCGAGCGCAGGGCCGGGCCGTCGGCGGTGTCGGCGCCCTCGTCGGTGACCAGCGGCTCGGGCAGCCAGGAGCCCACGTACGTCTCCTGCCTGCGGCTGATCACGGCGCGGCGGCGCAGCGCGTGGTTGACCGCCACCCGGACCAGATAGGCCCGGGGATTGTCGACGCCGGCCAGGGGAGCGCCCCCGCCGCGGGCCGTCCAGGACAGCCATGTCTCCTGCAGGACGTCCTCGGTGTCGGCGACACTGCCCAGCATGTTGTAGACGACGCCGAACAGCAGCTCGCGGTGGTCGACGAACACCCCGGTCGCCTCGTCGAGCGGGGCGGCGGTGCCGGGTACGGGGATCTCGGTCATGCGTGGTCCTCCCAGAGACGCGCTCACTACTGCGAGCCGCGCGGGGGCCCGGAATGTGACATCGGGTGGTGCGATGTGATGCAGATCTCAGCGGATGACTCGTGGTGCACCGCCTTCGGTACCGTCGGCTCAACCCTCTGACCTGGGCGTATTTACGAGTCAGTACCCGAGCGGTACCGTGAAGGCATGCCAGCTCTCAACGTGGAGTTCAGCGACCGCGAACTTGAGGACCTGCGGCAGATCGCCAAGGAGCGCGGTACGTCCATGAAGGCGCTCGTGCGGGAGGCGGCCGCCGCCGACATAGCCCGCCACCGGGCGCTGCAGGAGGGCGCGGAGGCCTTCCGCAGGTTCTTCGCGACCCACGCCGACGAGTTCGCCGCCGCCTTCCCGGACGACGAACCGCCCGCCAAGGGCGAGGGGCGGGCTGCCTGACCGATGGCACCCGTCCTCCACATCGACGTGCCCTGGCTGCTCCAGCGCCACGAAGAGGTCCTGCCGGACCAGCCCACCATCAACGACTTCTCCGCGTTGGTGGCCGCGGTCGCCCGGCACCGTGTCGACCCGCCCCGTCTCGGCGTCAACTCCGACCCGGCCTGGCGAGCCGCCGCGCTGCTGCACACCATCACCCTGCTGCGGCCGCTCCCGTCGGCCAACGCCCGCTTCGCATGTGCGACGGCCGTGGCGTACATGTTCGTCAGCGGCGTCGGCATCGACCCGCCCTACGGCGCCCTCGTCGACCTCGCCCGCGATCTGATGTCCGGCACGACCGACGTCTACGGTGCGGCGGACCGGCTGCGGTCCTGGCAGATCTGAAAGGTCGAAAACCGGTACGAACGGCGTGCGCCTGTTCCCATTTCTGACTTTCTGTCAATGGGCTTGATGTTGCACCGGCGCCTTGTTGGTCCTGTGGGGGTTGTGCAAGAGTGAAACACACGTGCGGGGGGAATGGCCGGGTGTCGCACGCTTTTTGTAGACCGGGTCCGATTCGCCGTCGGTGAATTCGCACCTCCCGCGCCCCGTCAAAAAGGTACGCACCAACCGGGCTCCTTTTTCGGCGGCAGGACTTCTGGTGCCACATGCGCGTGGGAAGGAACCATCTCAGTGCCCACCCCCCACCCCCCTCGCCCTCCGTATCCCCCGCCCGGCGGGGATCCCGGGGAATCCGATGAATCTCTCGCCGCTCCGCTGAGAGGCAGCCCGGAGGGCGGGGTCGCCGCCCATTCCGTCGCGCTGCTGATGGCGCGGCACTGGCAGCCGGTGTACGAGTACACGGTCATCTGTCTCGCCTCGTCGGCGCAGGTCGCCGAGATGGTCACCGGGACCGTCTTCCACCGGACCCTGAACCGCCTCGCCTTCGGTGAGTCGGCCGTCGCGCTGCGCCCGGCGCTTCTGGTGACCGTGCGCGACACGGTCCGCGAGTGGTCCGGCGACGATCGAATATCCACCGTACTTCCGGCGTTGCAGAAACCGGCCGGAGGGCGCGGGCTGCGCGCGGCGACGTCCATGACGCCCGAAAATCGCGTCCTCGCGGAGCGGGCATTTCAGGCACTTCCCGCAGCCGCGCGCTGTTTGCTCTGGCATGTCGAGGTCGAGGCCGATCCTTTAAGCGTCCCGGCCGGTCTGCTGGGCATGGATACCGATCTCGCGTCGGCCGCACTCGAACAAGCGCGTGAAAAATTCCGCAAGGGTTGTGTACATGCCCATAGTGAACTCGCGCCGACGCAGGATTGCCGCTTCTACAACCGCCTCCTCGACGTGCCGATCCGCCGGGGTGGCGCACTGCTGCCCGACGTCCAGGACCATCTGGCGGAGTGCCGCTACTGCCGCGACGCGGCCGAACAACTGAGCCATTTCGAGGGCGGGCTCGGCCTGCTGATCGCCGAAGCGGTCCTCGGCTGGGGCGCCCGCCGCTACCTCGACTCCCGCCCGGGCCGGAACTCGCACGGCACGCGGGGCGGACGCGCGGGCCGGCGCGGCGCAGGGCGCGGTGACGGGCGGCCAGGGGGCGGACGCCACCGCCTGCTGTCCCGGCTCCCCGCCCAGGTACGCCGGGTCCAGGGCGTGCGCATCCCGGACGCGCTGCGCTCCTCACGGGCGCTGCTCTCGGGCGTCGGCGCGGTGTCGGCCGGGGTGCTGGCCACCGTGCTCATCCTCAGCGCGTCGTCCTACGACGGCGGCCAGGCCGACCCGGCCGGTTCCAACAGCGCCGCCGGCGGCAACGGCGCCGAAACCGTGACCCCGCCCGACACGGCCGGGCTTCCCACGGCACCGGGCGTGACACGGCTGCGCAACGCCGGTGCCGACCTGTGCCTCGACGTCCGGGACCTGCCGAAGGAGGGGGCGGGGACCGAGCTGGCCGCGTGCTCGGCGGAATGGACCCAGCAGTGGACGTACGAGAACGACGGGCTGCTGCGCAGCGTCGCCGATCCCGGCCTGTGCCTGGACTCGCACAAGGACGCCGGCGTCGTCGTCCTCGGCACCTGCGCCGAGGAGGATGCCGAGCGGACCGACGACGTGCGCTACGACCTCACCGTGCAGGGGCAGTTGCTGCCCCGCTGGGACGAGCAGCTCGCCCTCGCCGCCACGCATGACGACCCCGGTGCCGACATCGTCGTCAAGGTCCGCGACCGCTCCGACGCACAGCGCTGGCAGGCCGAGCCCGTGCCGACGACGGCGGGTTCCCTGTCGATCGAGGAGCAGGAGGGCCCGACGGCCCGGCAGGTGACCCTGCCCCAGGGCCGGACGGCGTGAGCAGGGGCCCAGGCGTCTGAGCGGGGCCGCGCGGCGCACGCGTCGCGCGGCCCCCTTCTCAGGCCGGGTCCTCGACGAGGTCGGCCGGACCGATCGTGCCCGGCGTGGCATGGCCCGACAGGGCGAGGGTCAGGTCGAGTTCGGCCAGCAGGCAGCGGATGACGTGTTCGACGCCCGACCGGCCGTCGAGGCCGAGACCGTAGACGTACGGGCGGCCGACGAGGACGGCGCGGGCGCCGAGGGCGAGCGCCTTGAAGATGTCGTCGCCGGTGCGGATGCCGCTGTCGAAGAGGACGGTGAGCCGGTCGCCGACGGCCTGCGCGACGCGGGGCAGCGCGTCGGCCGCCGCGACGGACCCGGCCACCTGGCGCCCGCCGTGGTTGGAGACGACGACGCCGTCCATGCCCGCCTCCGCGGCCTGCCGGGCGTCGTCCGGGTACAGCACGCCCTTGAGGACGATCGGGCCGTCCCAGTTCTCCCGCAGGAACGCCAGGTCCGGCCAGGACTTCGCCGGGTCGGCGAACATCCCCACGAAGTGCATCACGGCCGCGTTCGGATCCTCCTGCACCGGCTTGGCCAGACCCGCCTGGAAGGCCGGGTCCGAGAAGTAGTTGGCCGTGCCGACGCCGTGCAGGAACGGCAGATACGCCTGGTCGAGATCGCGCGGCCGCCACGCCAGCAGCGGCGTGTCCAGAGTGACCACGAGGACGCTGAACCCGGCCGCCTTCGCCCGGTTCAGGAAACTGCGGGCCACCTCCGGGTCCCTGGGCCAGTACAACTGGAACCACCGCTCGGCGTCACCCATCGCCTCGGCGACCTGCTCCATGGGCGTGCTCGACGCGGACGACAGCACGAAGGGCACACCCTGCGCGGCGGCCGCCCGGGCCGCGGCGGACTCGGCGTCCGGGTGCATGATCGACAGCACACCGACGGGGGCCAGCGCCAAGGGGGCCGGCAGGGCACGGCCCAGCACCTCGGCCGACAGGTCCCGTTCGTGCACGTCCCGCAGCACGCGGGGCACGATCCGGCGACGCTCCAGGGCGGCCCGGTTGGCGCGGGCCGTGCTCCCGTTGCCCGCGCTGCCCGCCACATAGCCGACCGGGCCGGGCCCGAGCCGCTGCTCGGTCAGCTCCTCCAGCCGCGTCAGATCGGTGGGCAGCCGGGGTACGGCACCCGTCATCCCGTTCAGATAGATCTCGTACTGGAAGTCCGCCCAGTGCTTGCCCACCGTACGCAACCGCCTCTCGTGTCTCCTCGTCGAGACCGTGCTTCACGGCCGACGATACCGAGCGGTATGGGCGACGGTGGATCAGGGGCGGTACACCCTGTGGTCACTCCTCGTCATGTGTGTGCTCGGCGTGATCCGCTTGATCCGGCTCGGCGTCAGGCCCCTGGGCCCGGACCCGTTGCACGTGTTCGAGGGAGTCGCGCAACTCCGCGAGCCAGTCGTCGGTGTGGCGCTGGACCAGGCGCACGCACCAGGCCAGCGCGTCACTGCGGCTGCGGGCGACGCCGCCGGCGATCAGGGTGTCGAGGACCTGGCGCTCCGGCTGGCGCAGCCGCGTCATGACGGGCGCGGCCACGTGCGTGAAGAGCGATCGCCGCCCGCCGCACTCCACACCCCAGGACACCTTCCGGCGGAACCGGTGCTCGGCATCCCGGGCCACGGCCATCCGGTCCTCGCGCGTGCGTTCCCGGAACTCCTGCACCCGGCTCTCCAGGGCCGCCTCCCGCTCGGCGGCCGGGGCGTCCTCGGCCAGCCGGGGTGCGGGGATGCGGCCGATCACGGTGATCTCCTCGCGGTCGACCGTGATCTCGGTCAGTTCCTCGAAGAGGTCGTCGGGAAGGCGGCCGGCGAACCAGCCGCGCAGTTTCTCTCGCTGCTCTGTCGTAATCATGTAATGACGATTACTCCGCCAGAGCTTGAACACAAGGGGTAACAAAGCAGTCGGCCGAGAGCGGAATCGGAATGTTTCAGGCCTATTAACGAACACGTGGGAATCGGCCATCTGGCCGCTTCGTGCCCCCGGGAGCCGTGCGGTTACGGGCTTCACGCGGGCGGGTTCCGTAACTTCGCGCCACTGATTCAACACGCAAGGTTACTGAAACCCGTGGGGTCGATGTGTGCTTCGGCGACGGACTCGGCAGACTCGCGTTCGCCGTCCCGGGCACCGACCGAGCACGGGCCGGCACACCCTGTAATCGAGCGGAAGGATGCACACAATGCGGAACACCGCGCGCTGGGCCATGACTCTCGGCTTGACGGCCACCGCCGTCTGCGGACCCCTCACCGGGTCCGCGCTCGCCACTCCGGGTCAGGCCCCCACCGCGCTCTACGCCCCGTCGGCCCTCGTTCTCACGGTGGGCCACGGTGAGAGCGCGGCCGAAGCGACACCGGAACGCGCGGTCACCCTGACCTGTGCCCCGACGTCCTCCGGCACGCACCCGGTCGCCACCTCCGCCTGCGCGGAACTGCGCGGCGTCGGCGGCGACATCCACGCCCTGACCGCCACGGACGGCGTGATGTGCACCAAGCAGTACGACCCGGTCGTCGTCACCGTCGACGGTGTCTGGCAGGGCCAGAGGGTCTCGTACGAGCGCACGTTCTCCAACGAGTGCGTGAAGAACGCCTACGGTTCCGGCGTCTTCGCGTTCTGAAGGACCGGGATCGCGCTGTTCCCGTGAGGCACAGCGGTTCGAGGCTGGGGAGCCGGGCCGCTGTCGCGGGGACCTGCGATCTCGCACAAGGGGGCCGGCGGGCGGAGTGGGGCCACCCGCCGGCCCCTGGGCTCACCGGCCACCGCGCACCGGGCTCAGACCCGGTCGCGGTGGCTCGTGTCGCACCACGGATAGCGGCGGCTGCGGCGACAGGTGCACAGGGCCACGCGGAAGCGGTCCGAGGTGACGACGGAACCGTCTTCCAGCTCCACTTCGACGGGGCCCTCCAGCAGCAGCGGGCCCTTGCGCTGGACCGTGACGCGGCGCGGTGCCGCGGACCGGTCAGACGGGGAGTTCGGCACGGACGACCACCAGCTCTTCCTTGTCCTCGGCGGCGGGCAGCAGCCCCCGCACCCGCAGCCAGCGTTCCCGGCCGCGCAGCACCGGGCCGAACGCGATCCGCCGCCGGCGCGTCACCGCGGCCTTCATGCCGGACGAGCGCAGGCACCCGACGGTCAGGTCCGGGCCGCTGAGCGCGGACTGCACCAGCAGCAGCACCCCGCCCGGACGCAGCAGGCCGGGCGCCTCCCGGCAGATCCGGTCCACGACCAGCCGTCCGTCGTCGCCCGCGTCCCAGGCGCGGGCAGCGCCCCGCGGCCGGCGGGTGCCGTCCGGCGCCGGCACGTACGGCGGATTGGCCAGGATCAGGTCGAACGACTCGCCGCGCACCGGATCGAAGAGGTTCCCGTGCCGGATGCGGACCGGCAGCCCCGCCCGCACGGCGTTCAGCCGTGCGGCCCACACCGCCCTGCGTGACACGTCCACAGCGGTCACCCGGAAGCCCCGGCGTGCGGCCTCCAGGGCCAGAGCGCCGGTGCCGGTGCCGACGTCCAGGACCTCCGCGCCCGGCGGCAACGGCTCGTCGGACAGGGCTCCGGCCAGCAGCTCGGTGTCTTCCTGCGGGGCGTACACGCCCGGGGGGACCAGTGGGTTCACGGCGCTCGGGTACCCGGGCATTCAGGAGATATGGGCTGTTTCATGCGCAATCGGGACACATAGTGACGAACGTGACGCACGCCAGTCGGCGAGCAGCCGGGCGCCGAAGCGGTCCTCGACGAACCCGGTGGCGTCGATCCCGAACGCGACATCCGCGGCCAGGTGCGGCTCCTCCGCCAGCAGACCGCCGATCACGTCATGGCGCACCACCTGCTCGTGGACCGCGTCGGCCTCGACGTGCTCGTCGTAGAAGTGCTCGGCCGCCGGCCCGGCGCCCGTGCGGCGCATCGCCTCCGCGAGCCGCCGGGAACCCGGCGACGAGGTGATCTCGACCGTCGCGAAGTGGCCGACCAGGGCGCCCCTGAGGGCCCGGTGCAGGCCGAAGAGGGACATGAGGTTCACCGTGACCAGGGCCTCGGCGCACGCCGCGTCGAGATAGCGGCCATAGGTGGTGTCCAGGCCCAGGTCCGTCATCAGGTCGGCGAACAGCCGGGCGTGCACCCGGTCGGCCCGGCCACCGCCCCACTCGTCGAACTCCACCGCCGCCATCCCGGCCTTCGCCCGGCCCCACAGCCGCGGCAGCACCCAGGCGTGCGGGTCCGCCTCCTTGAGGTGGTACAGGGACCGCTGGACCGCGTACTCGCGCAGGTGCCACAGCTCGCCCTCGTCGCGCAGGAAATGACTGACGCCCGTGCCGTCGACCGGCTCGACCAGCAGGCCCGCCAGCGCCTCGTCCACGCTGTCGTGGACCCGGGCGTCGGCGCGCAGGGCCGACAGGAAGCGGTGCTCCAGGGCCGCGCGGGTGCGCAGCAGCCCGGGGTCCCATTCATGGTCGGGGGACACCCCCGCGAACCCGCGGTAGTGCAGCTCGTAGCACACGTACAGGGCCAGCTGGAGATCCTCGCCGTACACCGCGGCCCGGGCGACGTCCTCGAGGCGGGGCAGCCGGCCCGCGCCCCGCAGGTACGCCTCGACGCCTCCGCTCAGGGGGCCGCGCGGGGCGGGCAGTCCTGGTCCTCCACGGTCGTGCTCCATGCGCGCCGGGTACCCGGCCGGCGTGCGCAGTCACCTACCCGCGTAGCGCCGGTACGGAGGGTTACTCCGGCACCTCATGAAGGCACTCGTGGTCAACTGCACCCTCAAGAAGTCGCCGGAGACCTCGAACACCGGGGCCCTGGCGAGCGTCGTCGTCGAGCAGCTGGAGAAGGAGGGTGTCGCCGTCGATGTCGTGCGGGCGGTCGACCTGGACATCGGCCCGGGGGTGACCAGCGAGCCGGTGCACGAGGGCGACGCCTGGCCGGGCGTGCACGAGCGGCTGCTGGAGTCCGAGATCCTCGTCATCGCCTCACCGACCTGGCTCGGCGGGCCGTCCTCTGTCGCCCAGCGGGTGCTGGAGCGGATGGACGCGATGATGTCCGAGACCGACGACGAGGGCCGGCCGGTCGCCTACAACCGGGTGGCGGGCGTGGTCGTCACCGGCAACGAGGACGGTGCGCACCATGTGATCAACGAGATCACGGGCGCCCTGGAGGACATCGGCTACACGATCCCCGGCCAGGCGTGGACATACTGGAACCAGGGGCCGGGCCCGGGGCCCAGCTTCCTGGACGCCGAGCGCGGCCACGACTGGTCGCGGTCGACCGGGCGGGCCATGGCGGCCAACCTGCTCGGCGTGGCGCGGGCCCTGGCGCAGCGGCCGCTCGGCCCGCCGCCCCAGTAGCCCGGCCCCGCCCGGCCCTTCCTTTCAGTCCCCGTGGGACTCCTCCTGGGCGCGCGTGTTGGGGGTGATGGCCTCTCCGGCCTCGCCCCGGTGGCGTCGCTGCTCGGCGGAGTCCTGCGTACGGTTCTCGGCATCCTCGATCTCGCGCAGCACCTCCTCCAGCGCCGTCTCGGGCTTCTTGTCGGAGCCGTCGTGATGGTTGTCCTGGGACACGGGGGTCTCCTTCCTGCGTTCGGTGCGTCCGTTGTCGTCTGCCGGCGATCAGGTGGAGGCGGTGGCGATGCGCAGCGGCACCGGGTCGGGAGGGGCCGCCTCCTCGGTGCGGCGGGTGACCTCCGCCCACCAGGCCGGGCCGTCCTCGATGTGCCGCAGCAGCACGCCCTCGCGGATCGCCCAGGGGCACACGGTGACGGATCTGAGGCCGGTCAGTTTCATCGCGGTGTGCGCGACGACCGCCCCGGCCAGGCTCTGCGCGGCCCGCGGGGCGGAGATGCCGGGCAGCTGCGCGCGTTCCGCGGCGGGCAGGGCGGCCAGCCGCGGGATCGCCTTCCGCAGCGCCGCGCGGTGCAACTGCCGGTCCACGAACGGACCGTGGCGTCCGGGCGCCGTACCGCACAGCCGTCCCAGCTGCTGGAAGGTGCGCGAGGTGGCGACCGCGGTGCGCGGGCCCTCCCAGCGGATCCGCGCCGCCACGTCCCGCAGCTGGTGACGGACCTTGCGGCGCAACGCCCGCACCCGCTCCGGTGACGGCGGGTCCTCGTCCTCGAAGAACTCGTGGGTGAGCCGCCCGGCGCCCAGCGGCAGCGAGGCCACGAAATCGGGCAACCGGCCGCGTCCGAAGGCGACTTCGAGCGAGCCACCGCCGATGTCGAGCAGGGCGAGCGGGCCCGACCGCCAGCCCATCCAGCGCCGGGCCCCGAGGAACGTCAGCTCCGCCTCGACCTCGCCCGGCAGGGTGCACAGGTCCACGCCGGTACGGGTCCGGACGGCGTGCAGCACCTCGTGCCGGTTCGACGCGCCGCGCACCACGGCGGTCGCGAACGCCAGCGGGGCCGCGGCGCCCCACCGGGCGGCGGTCCGGCTCGCGTCGGCGACCGCGTGCACCAGTTGTTCGACGGCCTGCTCAGGGATGGGTCCCCCCGGTGTGACCTGCTCGGACAGCCTGAGCCGCCACTTGGCGGTGTGCACCGGAAGCGGTACGCCACCGTCCGCGTCCGCGACCACCAGTCTGACCGTGTTCGATCCCACGTCCACCACGCTGATTCGCATGGGCCGTGGGTACCCATTTCCGGGAGAACCCAACGGTCGGGGCCCCGTCGTACGGCGAAGACGCGCCACCGGGCGGACCGGGCATCGTCACGCCATCTGGCGCCGCACCAGCTCGTGCAGCCGGCCACCGGTGTCGGCGAGCAGCTGTGCGGGCGGGCCCTGCTGGACGACCTTGCCGTCCTCCATCACCACCACCCGGTCGGCGTCCAGCACGGTCGACAGGCGGTGGGCGATGACGATCCGGGTGGCGTTGAGGGCCTTGGTGCTCTCGATGACCGTGCGCTGGGTCTCGTTGTCGAGGGCGCTGGTCGCCTCGTCGAAGAAGAGGATGCGCGGCCGGCGGATCAGCGCCTGGGCGATCATCAGCCGCTGGCGCTGGCCGCCGGAGACGGCGCCGCTGCCCGAGACGATGGTGTGCAGGCCCATCGGCATGCGCTTGATGTCCTCGGCGAGCCCGGCCATCTCGGCCGCCGCCATCGCCTCCTCCGGCGTGTACGGCTCGGTGCCGCAGATGACGTCCAGGATCGAGCCGGTGAACGGCTGCGCGTGCTGGAGCACCACACCGCACTGGCGGCGCACCGCCGACTGGTCGAGCGCGGCCAGGTCCTGGCCGTCGTAGAGGACGCTGCCCGACACCGGGCGGTCGAAGCCGATCAGCAGGCGCAGCAGCGTCGACTTGCCGCAGCCGCTCGGGCCGACGACCGCGACGAACTCGCCCGGCCGCACCTCGAACGACACGTCGTCCAGCACCAGCGGACCGTCGTCCGAGTAGCGGAAGGACAGCCGCCGCGCCTCCAGCGCCCCGGACAGCGGGCCCGGACGCGTGCTCGCCGTGCGCACCTCCGGCGTCGCGTCCAGCACCGGCTTGATCTCCTCGTACATCGGCAGCGCGGCCACGGCCGAGACGAAGGCGTTGGTCAGCTGCGTCACCGAGGTCAGCACCATCGTCACCGAGGTGTTGAAGGTGAGGAACGCGGCCGCCGACATCGAGCCCCGGGCCGGACCCGCCAGCAGCATGAACATCAGCAGCGTGCACAGCGGCAGGTACACCGCGCCCAGCACCGACGTGAGGTTCTTGATGCGGCCGACCTTCTGCTGGAGCTCACGGCTGCGCGCGAACTGGGACGCCCACGCGGCGTACGCGTAGTTCTCGGCGGCGGCCACCCGCAGCTTGGGCAGCCCGCGCAGCGTCTGGAAGGCCTGGTTGTTCAGCTTGTTGGAGAGCACGACCAGCCGCCGCTGCCAGCGCACCTGCCACAGCCCGAGCCCCAGGAACACGGCCGCGATGACCACGAGCATGCCGATCGCGGCCATCGCCATCGGCACGCTGAACCACAGCAGCAGCCCGAGATTCATCGCCCCGACCGTCACCGACTGGGCGACGGTCGGCCCGACTCCCGCCAGCAGTCTGCGGATCGAGCTGATGCCCATGGCCGCGCTGGCCAGTTCGCCGGTGGAGCGCTCGGTGAAGAACCTCGTCGGCAGTCTCAGCAGCCGGTCCCACACGGCCGGCTGGAGCGTGGCCTCGACCCGGCCCTCCAGTCGCAGGATGGTCAGGTTCTGCAAGAGCATGAAGGCCGCCGCCACCACGCTGCTGAGCATCACCGCCAGACACACCTGCACGATCAGGTCCGTCTGCGCCTTCGGCACGAACTCGCCGAGCACCTTGCCGGTCGCGATGGGCACCAGGGCGCCGATCGCCACCGTGACCAGTCCGCTGAGCAGCAGCCCCGTCAGATCGCCGCGCGTGCCCTGCATGCAGAACCGCAGCAGCCTCAGCGGACTGAGCCCCCGCTCGGGAAGCGGGCGGTAGAACATCACCGCGCGCGGCTCGAACTCGTCGGCGTTGGCCTTCTCGACCGGTGTCTCACGGCCGGTGGACGGATGGACGGCGACGTATCCGCCACGCCGCCACAGCAGCGCCACCGGCGCGCCCGACAGGGCCCGGTGACCGACCAGCGGCCCGACGTTGTCCCGCCACCAGCGGCCGTCCAGGCGCACGGCCCGGGTGCGGACACGGGAGGCCAGGGCGACCTGCTCGACCGGGTCGAGACGGTCCCCGCCGGTGCCCTTCTGGGTGGGCTCGGTGAGGCTGATCCCGGCCGCCTGCGCGACGAGCTTGCACGCCGCGTACGTGGCGTCGGCGTCGGCCGCGGTGGTCCGCTTCGACGACCGCTTGCCGATCGACGCGAGCAGCGTCTGGTCGGCCTGGGCGCGCACCGCCTCACCGGCCTTGATGCCCTCGGCCGTGCGCGACTCGTGGGTGCGCTCCAGCTGTTCGATCCAGCGGTCCAGCGTGGTCAGCAGCCGGTACTGCTGGTCGACCATGGACTGCCACAGCGCCGGGTCCATCAGCAGGTCGGCCGCGGCCTCCGCGCCGTACAGCGAGCCGTACTGCACGCTGCCGGGCGGCACCTGCATCCAGAACACGTCGTCGTCCGTGGGCGCGGCGGCCCGCTCGGTCGCCATCGGCGCCTGGAAGAGGATCGACAGACTGCGGCCGACGCCCAGGGCGAGGGCGTACTCCAGCGGGCTCGTCGTCGGCGGCACGTACTGCGGGTTGCCGTACTCGTCGTACGACCAGGTCGCGGTGTTGGCGGGCTGGTACAGCTCGCGCAGGCCGATGCGGTGCACCACGCAGTCCCGCAGCGGGCGGGCCACCAGCGTGTGCTGGGGTCCCGGCACCGGCCCGAGCACCAGCGAGCCCGCCTCCAGCCGGCCCAGGTGGTGCCAGTGGCCCTGTCCGCCGGCGTCCACCGCGAACAGGTCGACGGCACCCGACGCGACCAGCCACAGCACCTGCGGGCCCTCCAGGTCCAGGCGGTTGAACCCGGCGCAGTCGATGCGCGCGCCCATCTGCCCGAACGCGTTGAGGACGAGGTCACCCTCGTGTCCTTGAACGGCCGTCATCTCACCGCTCCCTGACCAGTGCCGCGTACGCTCCGCCGCGCGCCACCAGGTCCTCGTGCCGTCCCCGCTCCACGATCGTGCCGTGCTGGAGGACGACGATCTCGTCACTGTCGCGGACGGTGCTGAGCCGGTGCGCGATCACCACACAGGCACAGCCGCGCCTGCGCAGGTTGTCCATGACGACCAGCTCGGTCTCCGCGTCCAGCGCGCTCGTCACCTCGTCGAGCACCAGGATGCTCGGCCGGCGCACCAGCGCCCGCGCGATCTCCAGGCGCTGGCGCTGCCCGCCGGAGAAGTTGCGGCCGTCCTGCTCGACCTTGCTGTGGATGCCGCCCGGACGGCGCGTGATCACGTCGAGCAGGGCGGCGTCGCGCAGCGCGTCCTCCACCGCCTCGTCCGGGATCGACGGGTCCCACAGCGCCACGTTGTCGCGGACCGTGCCCTCGAAGAGGAACACGTCCTGGTCGACGAAGGAGACGGAGGCGGCCAGCGCCCCGCGCGGGATGTCCTCGATGCGCTGTCCGTCGATGCGGATCACGCCCTCCCACGGTGCGTACAGGCCGGAGATCAGCCTCGACACCGTGGACTTGCCGCTGCCGGACCCGCCGACCAGCGCGACCTGCTGCCCGGGACCGACCGTCAGGTCGAAGCCGGTGAGCAGGGGCTTGTCGAGCGGGCTGTAGCCGAAGGTGATGTTCTCCAGCTCGACGTGGCCCTGGAGGCGGCGCGTCGACTCGCCGGACTCGGGGCGGCCGTAGAGCGGGTCGGCCTTGAAGTTCTCCACGTCCTTCAGCCGCGCCACGTCGGCCGCGAAGTCCTGGATGCGGCCCGCGACGCCGTTCAGCCGGGTCAGCGGGGCCGTGAACCGGGTGACCAGCGCCTGGAAGGCGACCAGCAGACCGACCGAGATGTGACCCTCGACCGCCCGCATACCGCCGATCCACAGGATCAGCGCGCTGTTGAGGGTGGCCAGCGTCGGCGCGACCACGCCCAGCCAGGCGCTCGGCACACCGAGCCGCTGCTGCTCCTCCAGCGTGGTGGCGTGCTGCCCGGCCCACTTGCGGAAGTAGCCGTCCTCGCCGCCGGTCGCCTTCATCGTCTCGATCAGCTGGAGGCCGGTGTAGGCGGTGTTGGTCAGCCGGGCCGTGTCGGCGCGCAGCTTCGCCGTGCGCGTGGCCCGCAGCCGGATGACGACCCGCATGGCCACGATGTTCAGCAGCGCCACGCCGATGCCGACGAACGTCAGCTGAGGGTCGTACGTGTACAGCAGCACCGCGTACAGGACGACGACGACCGCGTCCACGCCCGCCGCCGCGAGGTCGCGCGACAGCGTCTCGGCGACCGCGTCGTTGGACTGCAGCCGCTGCACCAGGTCCGCCGGGCTGCGCTGGGAGAAGAACGTCACCGGCAGCCGCAGCAGATGGCGCAGGAAGCGGGCGCTGGACAGGGTCGAGGAGATGATCCGGCCGTGCAGCAGGTTGGCCTGCTGGAGCCAGGTGAGGACGACGGTGAACAGGACGCACGCCGCCATCGCCGTGAACAGCGTCGGCAGCAGCGAGGTCTGGTTCCCGATCAGGAACTCGTCGATGTAGGTGCGGCTGAGCGCGGGCACCGCCGCGCCGACCGCCACCAGCAGCAGGCTCGCCAGGACGGCGGCGGGCATCGTGCCCGCGGTGCCGCGCAGCCGCGCCGGCATGGCGCCGAGGATGCCGGGCTTGCGGCCGCCCCGGGTGAAGTCCTCGCCGGGCTCCATGACCAGCACGACACCGGTGAAGCTGCCGTCGAAGTCCTCCATGGGGACAAAACGGCGGCCCTTGCCCGGGTCGTTGATGTAGACGCCACGGCGGCCGAAGCGGCGGCCCATGCCGTCGTAGACGACGTAGTGGTTGAACTCCCAGAACAGGATGGCCGGCGACTTCACCTCGGCGAGGGCGGCCAGGTCCATCTGCATGCCCTTGGCCGTCAGGCCGTAACTGCGGGCCGCCTTGAGGAGGTTGCTGGCGCGCGAGCCGTCGCGGGAGACGCCGCAGGCGATGCGCAGCTCCTCCAGCGGGACGTGCTTGCCGTAGTGGCCGAGCACCATCGCGAGGGAGGCGGCACCGCACTCCACGGCCTCCATCTGGAGCACGGTGGGCGTGCGGACGGTCTTCGCCGAGGCCTTGGGCACCTTGCGCTTGGGCGGGGCGGCGCGGCGCCGGCCCCGGGTGTCCGGTGCGGTCGCGGTCACGGCAGCAGCCAGTCGACGGGACGCTGGTCGGCCAGTTGGATCGACCCCGAGGCCAGCGTCATGGAGTTCAGCTTGAACGGCGGCCCGTCCGCGGAGGACCACTTGTAACCGCTCTTCGTGGCGGACGACTTGTCCAGCCGGACCGTCACGGCCACCGGCCTGCCCTTCTTCGTGAACTGCTCGCCGAGCTGGCTGTCCCCGAGGAACGCGGCGATCTGCTGCGGGGACTGGGCCGAGCGGTCCACCGACTTCACATGGCCTCGCAGCACGCCGTACTCCTGGGTCGGCACCGACTGCACGGTCAGGTCGACGGCGGCGTCGTCGGGGATGGAGGCGGCGTTCTCGGCGGGGACGTAGACCGTCGCGTACAGGGCGTCCTTGGTGTGGGCGACCTTCTCGACGGAGGCGACGTTCGCGCCGGTCTGGATGATCTGTCCGACGGTCGCGGCGAGGGCGGAGACACGGCCCGCGTCGAGCGTGCGGACGACGGTCTCGCCCTTGGGCGTACGGACCTTGAGCACAGGGGAGTTCGCGGGCAGCGTCTGGCCCTGCTTCGCGAGGACCGCGGTGACCTGGCCGGCCACGGGGCTCTGCAGGAGGTAGCTGCCCTGCCCGTGCGTGAGGATGGCGGGCGCGCTGACGGTGGAGGTCACCGAGCCGGTCACCGCCCACACCGAGGCGGCCGCCATCGCGACGACCGTCACCGAGAGCACCAGCCAGCCCTGCGGGCGGGCGAAGCGCACCGGCAGGTCGAGTTCCTCAGGTGACTGGAGCTTGGCGAGGGCCTGTTGGCGGAACTGCAAGGAACTTCCCTCACCCGTAGAAGAGGTTCTTACGGCCGCAGCAGAGGCTGTTACGGCACCCGAAGATCCCGGAACCGCCGGCTGCGGCTCCGGGAGTCAACGGCACTGGGGCTCGATCAGAGACCGGCGACCAGGTTGGTGACCGGGGCCGTGTTCAGGCCGGTGGCGCCCTCGACGGTGCCGACGGCCGTGTTGACCAGGCCGGAAACCGGGGCGATGCCGTCGACCGTGTCGGTGACGGTGTTCACGGCGTTCACGGACAGGCCGCCGGAGACGGCGTCGAGCTCGGCGTCGGCGATCTCGACGGTCTCAACCTGGGGGGTGGAGTTCATGATGGAACTTCCTTCCGTATGGATATCTCACAAGGGGGGAGCGGCCCCCTCTGGGGACAGATGACGGCCGCGACCGCGGGTGCCGGACTCTCGTTTCCGAGTGCCCTGTGCGGCCCCCGCGGTGCGATGGATCAAAGCACGCTGCGGGCGCGGGCTTCCAATCAACCAGCCGTCTCACCAGGCAACTTGCGCCCCAGTGGCACCGAAGCGTGCAGGTGTGGGCACGCCTTCGTGGCGACTTCTTCACATGGGGGCACGGCATCGGCTCATCCGGCCCCTGTCCCGGGGAGCGGCGAATCCGGCACTCCCGCCCCAAAGGCGTGACCGACGCGGCCGGCGCCCGGTCAATCCTGGACTCGGTGACCAGGTTGAGCATTCGGTGTGCAGATTCGCTGAAGGTGGGATTCCGCTCCGTGATCTCAACAGACCGTTCCCGATCGGATACGGATCGTGATCGTTCGGTATGCCGTCAGAGGCCCGGGCCTGAAACGCCGTCATCCGGCCATGGGGGAGCGGTGGGCCGACGCGTTTCGTACTCCCCGGCGTGCCGCCGTGACCAGGAGGGTCGCAGACCGTGCGGTTCGGTGCGCGGGCGGCGGGAGTTGGCTGATTCCGCGATGCGAACGGATCACTTGCAAACGGAATTGAACGCCCCAGGAAGCCCGTGCGTACCAACAGCCATCCAGGCGCCCCCCAAAGCTGCCGGACGGCGGCACCTACTCCGTTCCCCAGGAGGAGAGAAGTTTGAGTCACAAGCGAATTCCGAAGCGCAAGGCCGCGATAGCGGCGGGCAGCGTGGTGGCGCTCGGCGCGGCCGCGATCCTGCTCCCCAACGCCAACGCCTCGCAGGACGGTTCGTCCGACGACGCGGCGGCCGCGCCGAAGACCCTGAAGGCGGGCGACGCCTCGGATCTCGCCTCGCAGCTGTCCGGGCTCCTCGGTGAGGCGTTCGGCGGCTCCTACTACGACAGCGACAGCCAGCAGCTCGTCGTCAACGTCGTACCGGGCGACAACAACAACGTCGTCGTGCAGGCGAAGGCGGCGGGTGCGAAGGTCCGCGAGGTCGACAACAGCTGGTCGGAGCTGAAGAGCGGGGCGCAGACCCTGAAGTCGGACGCGACCATCGCGGGCACCTCGTGGGCGATCGACCCGCGCACCAACAAGCTCCTGGTGACGGCCGACAGCACCGTCACCGGCGCCAAGTGGGACAGACTGGAGTCCACCGTGCAGAGCCTCGGCTCCGGCATGGCGACCCTCAAGAAGTCCTCGGGCACCTTCAAGCCGTTCGTCTCGGGCGGTGACGCCATCTTCGCGGGCGGCTCGCGCTGCTCCCTCGGCTTCAACGTCACCGCGGGCGACGGCTCGCCGGCCTTCCTGACGGCCGGTCACTGCACCCTCGGCGGCAACGAGTGGTCGGACACGCAGGGCGGCCAGCCGATCGCCACCGTCGACCAGTCGACCTTCCCCGGCGACGGCGACTTCGCGCTCGTGAAGTACGACGACCCGGCGACCGAGGCGCCCAGCGAGGTCAACACCGGCGACCAGACCGTCCAGATCACCGAGGCCGCGGAGGCGACCGTCGGCCAGGAGGTCTTCCGGATGGGCAGCACCACCGGGCTCGCCGACGGCCAGGTCCTCGGCCTCGACGCCACGGTGAACTACCCGGAGGGCACGGTCACCGGCCTCATCCAGACCGACGTCTGCGCCGAGCCCGGCGACAGCGGCGGCTCCCTGTTCACCCAGGACGGTCTCGCGATCGGCCTGACCTCGGGCGGCAGCGGTGACTGCACGGCCGGCGGCGAGACGTTCTTCCAGCCGGTGACCACCGCGCTGGAAGCGGTCGGCGCGACTCTCGGCGCGGGCGGCGCGGCCGGCGGCGCGGGCGAAGAGGCCGGTGCCGGCGAGGACGCCGGTGCCGGTGAGGAAGCGGGCGCCGGTGAGGAAGCCGGAGCCGGAGCCGGCGGCGAGGCTGGCGCTGGCGCTGGTGAAGAGGCTGGTGCCGGTGAAGAGGCCGGCGCTGGTGCCGGTGAGCAGGCCGGAGGCGACGAAGCGGGCGCCGGAGCCGGTGCGGGCGCCGGTCAGGACGCGGGCCAGGGTGCCGAGGACCAGTCCGGTCTGACCGAGTCCCGCTGACCCGTAAGCGTCGGCAGCCGGTCCGACGATGCCGGCCCGGTCCCGCCCCCTTCCTGGCGGGACCGGGCCGGCCCACCGGCGTTTCCGGCAGCGGAGCGGACTGAGCCGCGGTCGCGGGCGGATGGCGCCCACCGGCGGCGTTCCCGCCGCGGAACGGCTTGCGAGGCGCTTGGGCGGGTCCGGGCCGGGTGTGTCTGTCGGCGATGTCGGCAGCTCAGCGGTCTGAGGCGCGGTTCCGGGTCCGCGGTGCCCACCGGCGTTTCCGGCCGCTGAGCGGCTGGAGATGGGCTGGAGCGGGTCCGGGCTGGAGGCCCCCGGCGTTTCAGCGCCATCGACCAGCCTGAGCCGCGCTCTCGTGGTTCCGGCCGGTGGCGCCGGGCGCTCGAAGCCGCCGACCGGCCTGAGCCGCGCTCTCGTGGTTCCGCCCGGCGGTGGAGTGGGCCGGTCCTTCGGCGGGAGGGCCGGTCCGTTCGCGCGTCAGTGGAAATCGCAGGAGCGCGGAACGTCGGAGTCCTAACCGACGGCCCTGAGCAGCAACAGGGCGATGTCGTCGAGTCGTTCCTCCCCGTCCGTGCGGTGGCGCTCCGGGCGGACGAGGCTGTCGGCCAGTTCGTCCAGCGGCTGGTCCCCGGCGTCGGTCAGGCGACGGCCCAGGGCCGCGAGGGCCTCCTCGAAATCGGTGCCGGGGGACTCGACCAGCCCGTCGGTGTAGAGGACGAGCAGGGAGCCGGGGGCGAAGGCGACCTCCGTCGTCGGGTACACCGCGGAGGCGTCGATGCCCAGCAGCGGGCCGCCGGCCAGGTCGAGCACGCGCACCCGCCCGTCCGGGCGTCTCAGCAGCGGCGGCGGATGGCCCGCCCGCGACATCACGGCCCGGCCGCGCGCCGGGTCGAGCCGCAGGTACAGGCAGCTGGCGAACAGGTCGGCCCCCAGGTCCAGCAGCAGCCGGTTGGTGCTGCGCATGACCTCCTCGGGCGCCTGGCCCACGGCCGTGTACGCGCGCACCGCGGTGCGGACCTGCCCCATCAGCCCGGCCGCCGTGACGTTGTGGCCCTGCACGTCACCGATCACCGCCGCCGCCATGCCCTGGGTGCGCACCAGGTCGTAGAAGTCGCCGCCGATGTCCATGCCCTGCGTGGCCGGCACATAGCGGGCGGCCGCCTCGATGCCGGGCAGCGACGGCAGGGAGTGCGGCAGCAGCGCCTCCTGGAGGCCGTGCGCGAGCCGGTGCTTGGCGTCGTAGAGCAGCGCCCGCTCCAGCGCCTGGGCGATCAGCCCGGCCAGGCTGGTCATCACCGCCCGTTCCTCCGTCGGGAAGGGGTGCGGCTCGGTGTAGGAGAGCACGCACGTCCCCACCGGCCGGCCCTGGGCGATCAGCGGCAGATACGCCCAGGCCGCGAACCCGTCGGGCGTCGCGGCCCGCGCCGGGTAGAGGCGCTCCAGCTGTTCCTGCGACTCGAAGAAGGCGGGCACGCCCGTCCGCAGCACCTGTGTGCCGGGCGTCGATTCGGTCAGCGGCATCCCGTCGAACCGTTCCACCACGTTCGCGTCCCGGTACCCGCGGTGCCCGAGCACCCGCAGCCGGTTGGCCCGCGAGCCCAGCAGCACCAGGGCCTGGCTGCCCACGGCCGGGGCGATCTCGTCCGCGACCAGCTGCACCACGTCCTGCACCCCCACCGCCTCGGTGAGCGCACTGGCCAGGTTCAGCACCTGCGTGATGGTGACCAGCCGGGTCGGCGTCCCGTCGGGCGGCGGTGCGGTCCGGTTCATCTCGGCCACGGCCCGGGCCCTGGTGATCCGGACACTGAGGCCGGTCGTGCTCGGATACAGCCGGAACGACAGCCACTCGCCGGGCGGACGCAGCGCCACGAACGAGGCGGTGTGCTGGCTCATCAGCGCGGCCCGGTAACGGTCCTCGTAGACCGGGTCGTTGAGCCACGGCACCGACGCCCACAACTGTGTGCCGAGCAGCCGGCTGACCGGGACGTTCAGCAGCTCGGCAGCCGCCGCGTTGACGAAGCCGATCCGCCCGTGCAGATCCAGGGAGACCAGCCCGTACGGCAGCCGGCTCACCATCCGGGCCGCCTCGACCGTGCCGAGCGTGCCGGCCATCCCGCCCACCAAGGGCGAGGCGACCAGATCGGTCTCGGGGTGCGGCGGGATGCTGTGCTCGGCGGCCCGCTCCAGCCGGACCGCCAGCCGCCCGCAGGCCGCCGTCAGGTGCTCGCGCTCCCGGTCGGTCAGCTCCGGCGGATGCCCGCCCGGCCAGGTCACGAACACCGCACCGTACACGGTGGACTCGGTGGCCACCGGCACGGCGGCCAGGGCGAACGGATACGGCAGCACCATGGCGATCCGCGGGTAGCGGCGGGCCATCTCCTCCTCGCCGCCGACCCACACCAGCCGCCGCTCGCGCGCCGCGTCGGCGACCGGGATCGGCGCGCTCAACCCCACCCGCTCCCAGGGCGCCGCGAACGCCCGGGGCAGCCCCGCCATCACCGCCATCTCCAGCACCGGCTGGTCCCGCCCCAGCAGGTACACCGCGCCGGAGTGGGCGTGCACCTCGTCCATCATCGAGGCCAGGGCCAGGGACAGCAGGGGACGGCCGACCGGCGTCCTGGCGGCTGCCGGCGCCTGCGCGGACGACTGCCCGTCGGACACGCCGACCACCTCCTCGCACGGCCGCGCGACCGGACTCAGGAACAAATGTCCTCCCTGGCGGCCCGTCGCGCACGACGAGCGGCCCGGGGGGCAGACCTGGTTACCGTCGGTCACACTCACGGGGTCCCGTTGCAGGCGCCCGCGTACCCCGACCGCCGCGACCCATGCCGCCGAAGTCGAAGCGCGGCAGGGTGTACGGGCGCCGCGTGTGCGCCCCCGCGCACCCTGATGGCCGGATCATCGCGCCCACGCAGGGTCACGGTCCCGAACAATGGGTCACGCGCTCAACACGACGACGAGGCAGGCGTACGGCGAGCCGAGGGGGTGGCAGTGATCCGGGTGCTTCTGGTGCACGACGAGTGTCTGGTGCGATCGGTGCTGGCGGAGTGGCTGCGGGGGGAGTCCGATCTCGTGGTGCACGACACGTCGTGGCGAGGCGCGCCCACACTGCTGCCGACCGTGCGGCCGGACGTCTGCGCGGCGGACCTGGAGTGCGCGGATTCCTACGGCATCCCTCCGCTGGGCGAGCTGTGCCGGCCGGGCCCGGACCGGACGCGCCCGCGCCTGCTCGTGCTCGCCACCGCGAACCGGCCGGGACTGCTGAAACGGGCTGCCGAGGCGGGGGCGCTCGGCTACGTCGACAAGGAGGGTTCGCCGCAGAACCTGCTGCGCGGGATCCGCCGGGTCGCCGAGGGGGAACGTTTCGTCAACGACTCGCTGGGCTTCGGCTTCCTCAAGGCGGCCGAGATGCCGCTGACCCGAAGAGAGCTGAGCGTGTTATCCCTCGCGGCTGAGGGAGCCTCCATCGCGGAGATCGCCGGGAGCCTGCACCTGTCCCACGGGACCGTGCGGAACTACATGGCGGCCATCACCCGCAAGACCGGGGCCCGCAACCGCATCGACGCGATCCGCATCTCGCAGGGCCAGGGATGGCTCTGACCGCCGGGCCGGGGCAGGCGTCCAGCTCCCGACGAGGTCCCGGTACAGCGCCGAGGACCGCATCAGCTCCGCATGGCCGCCGCAGGCCGTGTCCCGGCCGTCCATGACCAGCACGCGTTCGGCGCGGCGGGCGGAGCTGATGCGGTGGGCGACGACCACCAGGGTCCCGCCCGGCCGCGCGGCGAAGGCCCGCTCCGCGCGCTCCTCCGTCTCGGCGTCCAGATGGCAGGTCGCCTCGTCGAGCAGGGCGAGCGAGGCGTACGACAGGTACGCCCGGGCCAGCGCGACCAGTTGCCGTTCGCCCGCCGACAGGGCGGCCGGATCGACCCGGGCGCCGAGGCCGCCGAGCCGTTCGGCCAACGGAACAAGACCGACCGCCTCGGCCGCGGCCCGCAGCTCCTCCTCGGGCACCGGGTCCGGGCGCAGGTACGCGAGGTTCTCGGCCAGGGTGCCGCCGAAGACGTACGCCTCCTGCGGGATGAGCACCCGCGCGGCGGCCGCCTCCGGCCCGGGCACGGGGTGCCCGCCCACGGCGACGGTGCCCTCGTCCGGCGTGAGCAGCCCGGCCACGAGGCCGGTGAGCGTGGACTTCCCGACACCGCTGGGCCCGACGACGGCCAGGTGCGAGCCGACCGGGAGGGTGAGGTCGAGCCCGTCGACGACGGGGGCGCTGGCAGGGCCGTAGGCGAAGGTGACGGAGGAGAGGGACAGGGCCGGGGGAGAGGGAGAGGGGGAGGGTGAGGGCGACGGAGAGGGGGTGGCGGGGTCGGTCCGGCGGGTGGCGGCGGGCGTGTGGCGGGTGCCAGCGGTGGCCTCGGTGACGGGGGGCGTGTCGTGTGTGCCGTCGGGGCCGGTGGTGACGGGGGGCGTGTCCTGTGTGCCCTCAGTGTCGTCGGCGACAGCCGGCGTGCGGCGCGTGTCGTCGGCGGCCCCTGCCGCGTCCGGAATCGCGCCGCGGGGCCCGTCGGCGCGGGTGCCGGGGGCGGGGCGCAGCGCCTGCCGCTGTGTCGCGTCCGCTGACTGGGGTCCCACGCGCAGGGCCGCCCCGGCCCGCGCTCCGGCGTCGCCCGTGCCCCCGGCCTCGGCGGAACCCGCCCCGGTCAGCCTGCGCAGCACCACCGTCAGGCGGGAGCCGCTCGTGCCCAGGCCGTGGACCAGGTTGCGCAGGGCGGGCAGCAGGGACTGCGTGACGTAGGCGAGGGCGCCGACCAGGGCGCCCGTGGTGACGCCGTGGGCCAGGAGCCACGGGGCGGTGGCGAGCAGCAGCACGATCGGCAGCTGGCCGCCGAGCGCCAGGGACGCCACGCGCAGTACGCCCCAGTGGGCCAGGGCACGCGCCGCCCGCAGTTCCGCCTCGACCCGGTCGGCGGTGCCGGCGGCGATGTGCGCCTCGGCGCCGGTCGCCGTGATGTCCCGCAGGCCCGGGCAGACGGTGCCCAGGTGCCCCGCGAGGGCCTCGTCGGCGACGAGGAACGCCTCCTGCCGCCGGGCGAGCGGCCGCAGTGTCGCCGCGAACAGCGCCACCCCCGCGGCCAGGGGCGGCCCGACGACCAGCAGGAGCGGCGGGGCGAGCGTGAACAGCCCGGCCAGGGCACCGGCGGCGGTGAACACGAAGGAGCGGGAGACCATGACCAGCCCGGCGAAGGTGTCCCGCGCGATCTCCACCTGCTGGGTGAGCCCCGACAGGGAACTCGCGTCACCGGTCCGCACTCCTCGGGACACCACCCGCTCCACGAGCCGGTCCCGGAACGGTTCGACCAGCGCGGCGACGGCGGCGTACACCCGCCCCGTCCCGTACGCCCCGGCCAGGACACCGAGCCCGGCCACCGCCAGCCAGGCCAGCCCTACATCCGGCCGCCCCCGCAGGAACCCCTCGTCCAGGGCCCGGGCGGTCCCGTACCCGATGAGGAAGGTCTGCCCGGTCTCCAGCACCGACCAGGCGGTGAGCCGCAGCAGGACCCGCCACCGGGCCAGCAGGAACCGCAGGCCCCGTGAGGGCAGCCCGCGCCGCACGGGGCTGTCCGTCATGCCCGTCACGCTCGTCATGCCTCCGCCCCGCTCCCGGCCCCGGCGTACGCCGATTCCGTCCCCTCCCCGAACACGGCCCGGTACTCCGTGAGCCGCCACAGCTCCTCGTGCCGCCCCACCGCCCGCACGCGCCCCCCGTCCAGCCAGGCCACCGCGTCGGCGCAGGCGGCCGTGGTGGCGCGGTGGGCGACCAGGAGCCGGGTTCCGGCGGGGCCGTCGCCGAGGAGGGCGTCGGTGATGCGGCGTTCCGTCACCGTGTCCAGGCTGGAGAGGGCGTCGTCGAGGATCAGCAGCCGGCCGTCGTGGGCGAACGCCCGGGCGAGACCCAGCCGTTGGGACTCGCCGCCGGAGCGCGGGGCGTCGGCGACGGGCGTGCCGTATCCGTCGGGGAGGCGGCGGACGAAGTCGTCGGCGAGGGCCGTGCGGGCCGCCTCGCGGATGCGGTCGGGGGAGGGGGCCGCCAGGCCGAGGCCGATCGCCTGCTCGACCGTGCCGCCGAGGAGGGCCGGACGGGCGAAGGCGTATCCGACGGCGCGCCGCAGGTCGTCGTGCGGCAGCTCGCGCAGCGGCACCCCGTCGAGGAGCACCTCACCGGCGTCCGGGTCGGCCAGCCGTCCCGCGAGTGCGGCCAGCAGCGACTTGCCCGCGCCCGACCGGCCGACCACGGCCAGCGTCGTGCCGCCCGGTACGACGAGGTCGACTCCGTCGAGGACGGGGCGTCCGCCGCGCCGGGCCGTCACGCCGCGCAGCTCCAGCCGCCCGGGCCCGTCGGGCAGCCGCCGTGCGCCGAAGGCGGGGGCGGGCTCGGCCTCGATCTCGCCGAGGCGCCGGGCCGCCGCCCGGGCCCGGGCCAGGCCCGCGAGCCGGCCGACCAGGACGCCGACGCCCGTCGCGAGTACGGCGTACCGCGACGCCGCGAGCACGTCGCCCACCGTCAGCAGGTCCCGGGTCAGCAGCACACCGGCCACGGCGACGACCCCGAGCTGGAGCAGCGGCGCCACGGCGACCGCCTGTGCGGCGGCGCGCCCCTGCACCCGCCACATGCGGTGCCCGGCCTCCGACAGGCCAGGCAGCGGCCGCAGCACCCGGGCCGTCTCCCGGCCCTCCGTACCCGCCGCCCGGACGGTGCGGAAGCCCTCGACGGCCTCGGCCAGCGCGGCGGCGATCCGGCCCTGGGCCCGCTGGTACCGCGTCGCGCTCTCCGTGGTGTCCCGGGCGACGGCACGCAGCAGGAACGTCAGGACGGGCGCCCCGGCGAGGAAGACGGCCGCGAGCCGCCAGTCGATCAGGCCGAGCGCGACCACGCCCCCGAGCGGACCGGCGAGGGCGGCGAGCAGCGCCGCACGGGCCGCCGGAGTGGTCCCCGCCTCGGCGGCGTTGCCGACCAGGCGCGCGACGAGGTCACCGGAGCCGAAGCGGTCGGCGGCCCGCGGGCCGATGCCCAGGACATGTCCGGTCAGTCGGCGGCGCAGCCACGCGGTGCTGCGGGCGTCGACGGTCCCGGTCAGGACGGTCTGGGCCGCGTCCAGCAGGGCGAGCAACAGCACGAGGCCGGCGCAGTACAGCACCCAGCGGGTCGCCGGGGCCTGCGCCAGCAGCAGATCGAGGGCCCGGCCCAGCGCGGCCGGCAGCAGCAGTCCGGCACCGGTCGCGGCGGTGCTGACCAGACACAGCGCCGCACAGCGGGCCCCGCTGTACCGGCCGGCCGTACGGAGCAGCGCGCGGGCGTGTCCGGTCGCCGGGTCGTCGTCACCACGCGTGGTCATACGGGCCTTTCGGAAACGGGAGGACCCCGGGCGGCCCCTCCCGGAAGGGAGGGAGCCGCCCGGAGCCATGCCGCGGACCGTCGGTCAGAGACAGAGCAGGACGCTCGCCGCGCTGATGCAGGAGAACAGGCTCACCGTGCTGGCGCCGCCACCGTCCGTCCGCTCCTCGGACTCGATGGTCTGCAGGTCGAGAAGTGCCATGGTGTGTCCTTCCGTTGGGTGTCCGTCCGTGGTCATCCGTGGGGACGGGGTGGTGTCACGACTCCGCGGGATCGCGGAACCGCGTATCGGTGGGCCGCCGGTGCGGCGGCGGGAGGAACGGCAGGTGGGCGTCGGTCGCCGGGTCGAGGGCCGCGCCGAGCGCCAGCAGGCACCCTGCCGTTCCGGTGGCGAGGTCCATGGACAGCCGCATCATCTGGTGGCCGGGGAAGGCGAGTTGGCCCTCGTAGGCCATCGCGAACCAGCCGAGACCGGCGATCTGGGCGGCCAGCCGGTCCGCGGTCGCGCCCGGTTCGGTGGTGCGGCCGAGGTGGAGGATCATTCCGGCGCGGCCCTGGAACAGCCCGGGCTGCGCGTAGAAACGTGAGGTGGCCGCGGTGAGCACCCCGGAGCGCGCCGGGCCGAACTCCCCGGCCGTTTCCGGGGCGTGGGCCACGAGGTCGTCGAGGACCATCCCGATTCCCGCGCTGCCGTCGCCGAGATAGGGCAGGGTCCGCCAGCCCTCGTCGACCTCCAGCGCACCACCCTCGCGGGTCACACAGGACTCCAGGTCCCGGCGCAGGGCCACGGCCGCCGCCTGAAGCCATTCGGCCCGGCCGGTCCATTCGTACTGCCGCAGCATCAGCAGCGCCGGACCGGTCGCGCCCCGCAGCAGTCCGGCGCGCCGCCGGGGCGTGGCAGGCGGCGGCTCGGTGAGCCGTCGCACGAGGATCCGGGCGGCCTCGTCGGCCCGCTCGCGCAGCGCCGCTTCCCCGGTGGTGTGCGCCAAGTGGCCCAGGACGAGGCCCAGTCCGGCCAGTCCGCCGTGCAGGTCGGAGGACAGGTTCTGCCACCGCTCCGCGAGGATGCCCTCGACCAGGTCCAGCGCCCGCTGCCGGTGCCCGAGCCGGTCCAGGACCAGGGCCACGCCCGCGAGCCCGTCGTAGAGGCCGAGCGGCGTGCCCACCGGGGCCGGCGCCGTCCGGGCCAGCAGCCAGCGCTCGCCCTCCTCGTACCGCTCGGCGCCGATCGCGTCCAGCGCGTACAGCACCCCGGCCGCGCCGTGGGCGATCCCCAGCCCGCCGCCGTCGGAGAACTGGGCGACGTCGCCCGGGAAGAGCCGGTCGTCGCGCTCCGGGGTGGCCGAGGCGAGGATCGCCTTGACCATCGAGTCGCGGCTGTAGGGCCAGTCGCCTGGGTTCACCGGAGAGGACGGAGCGGCCACCGTGCGGCCGGACACCTCCCGCGTGATCTCGGCGACCGCCTCGTCGAGGAACTCCCGCGGCACGTCCGGGAACTGCTCGGCGATCACCTCGGCCAGATGTGCCGCCTTGCCGCGGTCGACCACGAACAGCGTGGTCACGGGCAGGAACAGGGCCAGCCGCAGACAGGCCAGCGCATAGCGGTCGACGTCGGCGCCCCGCCGGTCCGGCGGCGCGAAGAAGCCCGGGTGGGCGACGACCTGGCGGCCGTTCTCCCCGGCCGGGGCGGCGGCCTCGAAGTCGAGGAGGAAGACCGTCTCCTCGTCCGGCGCGACCATGATGTTGAAGACGTGCAGGTCGTTGAAGACGATGCCGCGCGCGTGCACCGCCGCCACGGCCTCCTCCACCCTGCGGTGGATGCGCAGCGCCCACGCGGTGTAGGAGGCGACGGCCTCCGGTTCGGGGTCCTGGGTGAGCAGCGGATGCCGCTCGGCGAAGAACGAGTTGAGCGGACGCCCCTCGAGGAAGTCCATCACCAGGAAGCGGTGGCCGCCGAGTTCGAACCAGTCGCGCACCTCCGGAACCACACCCGTGCCCGCGACCTGTTCCAGCGCCCGCTTCTCCCGCTCCAGCCGGGTGATCGCGTCGGCGCCGTCCGAGGCGAGCCCCGCGTGCGGCCGGCCCTCCTTCAGCACGACCTTGCGCCCGTCGCGCGTGTCGGTGCCGGTGTACACACCGCCGCCGTTGGAGAAGTGCAGCGCCTTCTCGATGCGGTAGGGCAGGTCGCCCGTCGTCGTGTTGTTGCGCGCGTCCAGATGGGGCTCGAGGAACTCCGGCAGCGTCACCCACTCCGGAACCTGGAAGGACGGCGCCCGCCGGTCCGGCACCAGCCGCCCCTCGCCGTCCCGCACCGCCGGCACGAGTGAGCCCCGGTCGTCCACGACGAACGAGCGCGCGAAGGCACCGTACCGGACGTACAGCGGGCCCTCGCCCCACCGCAGGTCGGTCAGGATGTACGGCCCCTCGAACCCCTCCAGCAGCGCCCCCAGCTCGCGCAGCACCTCGTGCAGCTGCTCCTCGCCGTCCGGATAGACGGTGACGAACTTGCCGCTGCCGTCGCGCGGCGCGTACTTGGTGTTGCGCAGGTGCAGCAGGTGCGGTCCCGGCACGAACTTGAAGGGGATCCGCCGCTCGACGCAGTAGTCCCAGACGATCCCGGCGATCTGTTCCGCGTTCGCCCGGGTCGCCGAGGCGTGGATCTTCCAGCCCTGCGCCGGGCCCTGCACCGGTTCGCCGTCCGCGCCGAGCGGCGTCATCGTCAGCCAGTCGCCGATCCGCGCCGCCTCCCAGCCCTCGGGCACCGGCCGGCGGGCCGTCTCGTAGAGGTGCGCGGCCGGCCCCTGCGCGGCATCCTGCCCGCCCCGCGCCAGCCGGTCCGGGGTCTCGTAGAAATGCCGGTCGGCGAGCGCGTACACCTCGTACCGCTTGTCCATGCGTCCCCCTGTCGTGACGGGCACCGAGCCTTCCAGCCACGCGACGGGCCCGGACAGTCACGCCTGTCACGAGAACACCGTGCGGAACGCATGGGTAAAGACATGTTCGGTGGCTTTCGAGCGCCCGCACCGGCCGGGCTCCACGGAACGCTCACAGGGGCTGCGCAGGTGTCTCATAAGCGCTGTAATGGCCAACGTGGTCAGTGAGGGCGCCGAAGAGCGCGGAACGCGAACGGTGCGTGCCGAAGGTGCCCTCAAAGCGATCGCGGCCGATCAGGAGTCGCCCGCACGGGTGCACCGCACCCTCGAACAGGCACTCGTCTTCGCCGGTGCCGCGTTCGTCGCCGTGTACGCGCCCGGTCAGGACGGCGAACTGCTCTGCCTCGTCGAGTCGGCCGGGGTGCCCAGGACGCTGTACGGCCTGCGCGACAGCTACCCGCGTGCCGGGCGGTCCCCGGTCGCCGAGGCGCACCGCGGTGGACGGCCGGTCTCGATGGGCCCGGCCGAACTCGCCGAGCACGCCCAGGCGCGGCGCGTGCCGTCCCGTGACTTCCATCTGCTGGCCCTGCCCGTGCACGGGAACGGCGGCGGCTGCCTGCTCGCCGTGAGCGAGCGCCCCGCCGGGTTCGACACCGACGACCGCACGTGCCTGGAACTCATCTCCGAGGCCGTCGCCCTCACCGCGCCGGCCGCGCTCGCCGAGGGCGGTGAACTGCCGCCGGGCGCCTTCAGCCTCGCCATGGACACCGGACGCGTCCGGATCGGCGACGATCTGCTGGACCTGTTCGGACTGGACCCCGTGGAGTTCGACGGCCGGGTCGAGACCCTGCTCGGCCTGACCGTGCCGGAGGACCTGCCCTCGCTGATGTCCGTCGTGGAGGCGGACCACATGTCCATCGGCGACCGCGAGCTGGAGTTCCGCGTGCTCCAGCCCACCGGGCCGCCGAAGTGGCTGCGGCTCAGCGGGCGCCTCCTGCCCGGCGGCGAGGGTCACCCGGCGCGGCTCGTGGGCACCGTCGCCGACGCCTCCACCCTGCGCTCCGACGTCACCGACGTCGCCCGCGTCCAGCGCCTGGCCACCGCGCTGGCCACCGCCGTCACCGTCCGCGACGTCGGCAACGCCGTGGTCGCCGCCCTACGCCGGCCGCTCAGGGCCGACCGGATCGCCCTCGCCGAGCTGGAGAGCGACCGGCTCGTCGTCACCGTCCTCGACCCGCCCGAACCCGAGGCCTGGCCCGAGCTGTGGCGCACGGAGTGGCGCGGCGAGTGGCCCGACGCGCCCGTGCGCGCCATGCCCACCCTCGCCGCCGCGCTGCGCGAGGGCCGCGCCCGGATCTGGCCCGCCGGCAGTCCCCTGGAACGCGCCCTGGCGGAGGTCGGCCCCGGCGGCCTCGCCGTCCTGCCGCTGCCCGCCGGGAACCGCATGGCCGGAGCCTGCCTGATCGGCTGGGACACCCCGCACGACTTCGGCACGGACGAGCGTGCCCTGCTCACCGCCTGCGCCGGTCTCGCCGGGCAGGCCCTGGTGCGGGCCCGGGCCTTCGACGCCGAGCACGAACTCGTCGGCATGCTCCAGCGCCAGCTGCTGCCGCGCCGCCTGCCCCGGCTGCCCGGCGCGGTGGCCGTCGCCCGCTACCTGCCCAGCACGGCCGGACTCGAACTCGGCGGCGACTGGTACGACGTCATCCCGCTGCCCGACAACCACGTCGCCCTGATCATCGGCGACGTCCAGGGGCACAGCGCGGGCGCCGCCACCCTCATGGGCCAGATGCGCACCGCCCTGCGCGCCTACGCCGTCGAGGGGCACCCGCCCGACGTGGTCGTCGCGCACGCCAACCGGCTGCTCATGGACATGGAGAGCGACCTCTTCGCCACCTGCGCCTACGTCGACGTCGACCTGGAGGAGGGCTCCGCCTGGTGCGTGCGCGCCGGGCACCTGCCGCCGGTGCTGCGCTACCCCGACGGCCGGACCGAGATCGCCGAGGCCGAGGGCGGCCCGCCCCTCGGGGTGATCACCCGGGCCGACTTCCCCATGAGCCCGCTGCGCCTCCCGCCCGGCACCGTGGTCGCCCTGGTCACGGACGGGCTCGTCGAGACGCCCGGCACCGACATCGACGAGAACATGGACCGGCTCGCCGGCCGGCTGGCCGAAGCCGCCCCCGCCGACCTGGGGCTCGTCGCCGACGCCCTCCTCGGCAACGCTCCGCGCACCGACGACGTCGCCCTGCTCCTCCTGCGCTACGACGGCATGGACCTGCGTCCGCTGCGCGAGAGCTGGACGGTGTGGCGCGTCCCGCAGGCGGTCGGGCACGCCCGCCGCTTCGCCCGGCGCACCCTGCGCTCCTGGGGCGTCACCGAGGACATCGACGCCGTCCTGCTCATCGTCTCCGAACTCGTCACCAACGCCCTCGTCCACACCGACGGCCAGGTCCGCATGGACCTCACCCTCATCAACAACCGCCTGCGCGTCGCCATCGCCGACGCCTCCCCGCGCAGCCCGGTCCGGCCGACCAGCATCGGCTGGGAGGCCACGGGCGGCCGGGGCATCCTCCTCGTCGAGGCCCTGTCGGCGACGTGGGGGACCCTGCCGGTCAGCGGCGGCAAGCAGGTGTGGGCGGAGGTCGTGCTCGGGCGGTGAACACCTCCACGATCATCTGTGACCGTGCCCGTTCGCCGGGTACCCGGGCGGCGCAAGACGGAGAACCCGAGCCGAAGGAAGAGGAACGTCATGGCTCAGCATGTCCGCGACATCATGACCAGCGATCCGGCCACGGTCGAGCCGCAGACCTCCGTCGCCGAGGTGGCCCGCATCATGCGCGACGAGGACCTCGGCGTCGTCCTGGTGACGGACGGCGACGATCTGCGCGGCGTGGTCACCGACCGTGACCTGGTGGTCCGGTCGATCAGCCAGGGCGGTGACCCGGAGCAGACCACCGTGGCCGGCGCGTGCAGTGACGACCTGGTCACCGTCAGCCCCGACGACGGCCTGGACCAGGCGGTGCAGCTGATGCGGGAGCACTCCGTGCGCCGTATCCCGGTCGTCGACCACGGCCACCCCGTGGGCATCGTCTCCCTGGGCGACATGGCCATGGAGCGCGACCCGGACTCGGCGCTGGGCGACATCAGCGCCGCGCGCCCCAACACCTGACCACGGCAGCCGGCCGGCCGGTCCCGCGCACGCACGGTGCGCGGGACCGTCGCATGTCGGGAGTCAACGGCCTTGAGGCGCATGGGACTTCAGAGCGCCGCCGAGACGTCACGACTCGTGTTTGTTCGGTTTGTCCATGGGGACTCGAACAGCAGCGGAAAGCAGAAGGAAGATGATGAGCCGTGACGACCATGGAGACCAGTGACAAGCCCCTCACCCGTCGGCCCGAGACCGGCTGGTCGAAGGCACGCCGCCTGCACGGCAAGGCCGCGCTGCGGACCTGCCTCCCCGCCGTGGAGGACCGGGCCACCACCAGGACCGCGCGCTCCGAGCCGGACTGGAACATCGTCAGGGGCGAGGACTGACCGCTCCCCAGGGGGCCGCGCGGTGACGACGGTCGTAACTCCGCGCATCGACAACCAAAAGAAGTGATGTTCACATCCGCCGGATCACGACTAAGGTGAACCGAATGAAGGCTCTCGTGCTGTCCGGCGGCGCAGGAACAAGACTGAGGCCGATCACGCACACGTCGGCCAAACAACTGGTGCCAGTGGCCAACAAGGCCGTGCTTTTCTATGGGTTGGAGTCGATCGCCGAGGCCGGCATCACCGACGTGGGCATGATCGTCGGGGACACGGCCGCGGAGATCGAGGAAGCGGTGGGCGACGGGTCGCAGTTCGGCCTCAAGGTCACCTACATCCCCCAGGAGCGGCCCCTGGGGCTGGCCCACGCGGTACTGATCGCCCGGGACTACCTGGGCGACGACGACTTCGTGATGTATCTCGGCGACAACTTCATCGTCGGCGGCATCACCGACCTCGTCGACGAGTTCCGCGGCAACCGGCCCGACGCCCAGATCCTGCTCACGCGCGTGGCCGACCCACGCGCCTTCGGCGTCGCCGAACTCGATCCCTCCGGCCAGGTCGTCGGCCTGGAGGAGAAACCCGACCAGCCCAAAAGCGATCTGGCGCTGGTCGGCGTCTACCTGTTCACCCCCCTGATCCACGAAGCGGTACGCGCCATCGAACCGTCCTGGCGCGGCGAACTGGAGATCACCCACGCCATCCAGCACCTGATCGACTCCCGCGCCGACGTGCGCTCCACGGTCATCACGGGCTACTGGAAGGACACCGGAAACGTCGGCGACATGCTCGAGGTGAACCGCATGGTTCTCGAGGGCATGGACCGCCGGATCGACGGCGACGTGGACACCGCGTCGGAGACCATCGGGCGCGTGGTGGTGGAGGAGGGCGCGCGGATCGTCAACTCCCGCATCGTCGGCCCCGCCGTCATCGGCTCCGGAACCGTCATCAGCAACTCCTACGTGGGTCCCTTCACCTCCATCGCGGAGAACTGCCGGATCACCGACAGTGAAGTCGAGTTCTCCATCGTGCTGCGGGACTCCTCGATCCAGGGCGTCGGCCGGATCGAGGCCTCGCTGATAGGCCGGCACGTCGAGGTGACGCCGGCCCCCAGCGTCCCCAGCGCCCACCGCTTCGTCCTCGGAGACCACAGCAAGGTGCAGATCACTTCATGAACCTCCTCGTCACCGGCGCAGCCGGGTTCATCGGCTCCCGCTACGTCCGCGCACTGCTCGCCCCGGACACACCCGACGCGCCGCGCATCACCGTGCTGGACAAGCTCACCTACGCCGGCACCCTCGACAACCTCGAACTCGGCCACCCACGGCTGGAGTTCGTACAGGGCGACATCTGTGACGCCGAACTGGTCGACAAGCTCATGGCCGACGCGGACCAGGTCGTGCACTTCGCCGCAGAGTCGCATGTGGACCGCTCGATCACCGGCGCGGCCGACTTCGTCCGCACCAACGTGCTGGGCACCCAGACCCTGCTGGACGCCGCCCTGCGCCACGCCGTGGGCCCCTTCGTGCACGTCTCCACCGACGAGGTCTACGGCTCCATCGAGACCGGCTCCTGGCCGGAGGACCACCCGCTGCAACCGAACTCCCCGTACTCGGCCTCCAAGGCCTCCTCCGACCTGCTCGCCCTGGCCTACCACCGCACCCACGGCCTGGACGTGCGCGTCACCCGGTGCTCCAACAACTACGGCCCGCACCAGTTCCCCGAGAAGGTCATCCCGCTGTTCGTCACCAACCTCCTCGACGGCCACAAGGTGCCGCTGTACGGCGAGGGCCGCAACGTCCGGGACTGGCTGCACGTGGACGACCACTGCCAGGGGATCGACCTCGTCCGCACCAAGGGCCGGCCCGGCGAGGTCTACAACATCGGCGGCGGCACCGAGCTCACCAACAAGGAACTCACCGGTCTGCTCCTCGACGCCTGCGGCGCGGACTGGGACCGGGTGGAGTACGTCGAGGACCGCAAGGGCCACGACCTGCGCTACTCCGTCGACTGGTCCAAGGCCCGCGACGAACTCGGTTACAGCCCCCGCCACGACTTCACCACCGGCCTCGCCGAGACCGTCGCCTGGTACCGCGACAACCGTTCCTGGTGGGAACCCCTCAAGCAGCGCGTCGCCCAGGAGCGCGCATGAGGTGGCTGGTCACCGGGGCGGGCGGCATGCTCGGCCACGACGTGGTCGAGGAGCTCACCCGGCGCGGCGAGGACGTGGTGGGGCTGGACCGTGCGGCCCTGGACATCACCGCGCCCGCGGCCGTCGACACGGCTGTCCGCGACCACCGGCCCGACCTGGTCGTGAACTGCGCCGCGTACACGGCCGTGGACGACGCCGAGAGCGACGAGGCCCGCGCCCTGGAGATCAACGGCGACGGGCCGCACCTGCTGGCCCGCGCCTGCGCGGCGCACGGCGCTCGCATGATCCACGTCTCCACGGACTACGTCTTCTCCGGCGAGGCCCGCACGACCCCCTACCCGGAGGACCATCCGACGGGCCCGCGCACCGCCTACGGCCGCACCAAGTTGGCCGGCGAGCGGGCCGTGCTCGAGGAACTGCCCGGGGCGAGCGCGATCGTGCGTACGGCTTGGCTCTACGGGGTCCACGGCGCTAACTTCGTGCGGACCATGATCGGTCTCGAAGCCCGCCGCGACACGCTCGACGTCGTCGACGACCAGCGCGGGCAGCCCACTTGGAGCGCGGACGTCGCCGAACGGATCGCCGACCTCGGCGTACGGCTCGGACCGGACGCGCACGGCGTCTTCCACGCCACCAATTCCGGCGAGGCCACCTGGTACGAACTGGCCCGCGAGGTGTTCTCCCTCGTCGGTGCCGACCCGGACCGGGTGCGCCCCACCAGCAGCGCGGCCTTCCCCCGGCCCGCGCCCCGCCCGGCGTACAGCGCCCTCGCGCACCGCCGGTGGCAGGAGATCGGCCTGCCGCTGCCGCGTGACTGGCGCTCCGCCCTGCACGAAGCACTGCCCCGTATCCGCAAGGAAGGTCCCCCTTCGTGAAACGCCATGAGTTCCTCCGGGAACTGCACAAGGTCAGCGCCAACCGCAACTACCTGGAGATCGGCGTCAACGACGGCCGCAGCCTGACGTTGTCCCGCGTCCCCAGCATCGCGATCGACCCCGCCTTCAAGGTGGTCTCGGAGCTGAAGTGCGACGTCCACCTGGTGAAGGCCACCAGCGACGACTTCTTCGCCCGTGACAACCCCCTCCAGCACCTCAAGGGCGGCCGTCACCCACTGCGCAACCTGCGCCGCGGCCGCAGCCCGATCGGCTACTGGCGCAAGACGACGCTGGACCTGTCGTTCATCGACGGCATGCACCTGTTCGAGTTCGCACTGCGCGACTTCATGAACGTCGAGAAGTACTCGGACTGGTCCAGCGTGATCGTCCTCGACGACATGCTGCCGCGCAGCATCGACGAGGCGGCCCGGGACCGGCACACCAACGCCTGGACCGGCGACGTCTTCAAGATCACCGAGGTGCTGGCGCGTTACCGCCCCGACCTGGTCACGGTCCAGGTGGACACCGCCCCGACCGGCCAGCTGGTCGTCTTCGGCGCCGACCCGAACAACCGGGTCCTGCACGACAAGTACGACGAGATCATGGCCGAGTACAAGATCCCCGACCCGCAGAAGGTCCCCGAGGCGATCCTGGAACGGGCCGGTGCGGTGCGCCCCGAGGCCCTCGTGGAAGCGGGCTTCTGGCGTCCCCTCGTCCAGGCCCGCAACCGCGGCCTGCCCCGCTCCATCGGCTGGGAGCCCCTGCGCAAGGCCCTGGAACAGGTGGGCGTCAGCCGCTGAGGCCTCCGGCGCCTTGCGGATCCGGGCCCGGGCGCTGCACGCGCCCGGGCCTTCGGCGTGCCGGGGTGAGGCGACCCGGCCTTTCCGCCGGGAGCGCCGTGGACGTCAGCCGTCCTGCCGCCGACCCCGCAGTTCCTCGTAATACGCCAGGCACGTCTCGTACGACGGCAGCAGGCCCTCGCGTTCCGCCTCGGCCAGGGTCGGGGCCTCGTCGTCCTTGGGGGAGAGGAGCGGCTCGATGCCGTCGGGCCACTCGATGCCCAGGGCCGGGTCGAGCGGGTGGATGCCGTGTTCACGTTCCGGGGCGTAGCCCTCGGAGCACAGGTACACCACCGTCGCGTCGTCCGTCAGGGCCATGAACGCGTGACCCAGCCCCTCCGCGAGGAACACCGCGTGCCGGGTCTCCTCGTCGAGCCGGACGGCCTCCCACTGCCGGTACGTGGGGGAGCCCACGCGGATGTCGATCACCACGTCGAGCACGGCACCGCGCACACACGTGACGTACTTGGCCTGGCTGGGCGGCACATCCGCGAAGTGCACGCCCCGCAGCACGCCCCGCCGGGAGACCGAGCAGTTGGCCTGGGCCAGGGACAGGTCGTAGCCCGTGGCCTCACGGAACTCCGCGCCCCGGTACCACTCGTGGAAGCTGCCCCGGTCGTCCGGGAAGACCTTGGGCTCCAGAACCCAGGCGCCCTCTATCCCCAGTGGTCGCATGCTGTCACTGCCCTCCGATCCTGAGACGGGAAACCTTGCGGCGCGCGGCACCGAGCACGCGCCGCGCACGGCGCGCCACCCGCAGGGCGACACCCGGCTGCGGTACGGGCGCCACTTGCACAGTCCCACCCGCGGCGCGCAGCGCGAACGGCAGCCCGGTGTACAGGGGCCGGGCGGCGTCCGGGCTCAGGCACAGGGCCACTCGCCAGACCCCGCCCGAGCGGCTCTCCGCGGGCAGCGCCGCCGTCAGTACCGCCTCTGTCCCGCCCGCGGCGGGGGAGAGCGTGCCGGGCGCCTCGAGGATCTGCTGGGCGGAGACGAACCGCAGCCGCACCTCCGTGTCGCCGGGGACGTACAGCGGAAGCCGCGCCCGCACCTGCTCCCCGGTGACGGTGACGGCGGACTGCTGCACGCGGCCCAGCCCGAGCCGCTTGCCCCGCGGGCCGAGCTCCAGGGAGAGGTTGCCGTGCGGGTCCGTCCAGTACGGCAGCGCCGCACGGCCCCCGACGACCCCGGCGTCCGGCGTGGGCCGGCTCGCCGTCGGCGCCGGGCCCAGCCGGCATTCCTTGGTCCAGCCGCCCAGCTTGACCCGGACGAGCGCGTCCCAGACGCCGTCCCGCGGCAGGTCGGCCGGATCGACGGTGGCGGTCGCCCGCAGCACCAGCCGGGCCTCCTCGCCGTCCCCGACGGGCACGGTCTCGCGGGTGAACCGCACGGGCTGGAAGTACTGGGCGGCACTGGACCGCTCCCGCAGCAGCAGGTCGGCGGTGGCCTGGCCGAAGCGTGCGGCGGTCTGCGCGGCCACCCACTCCACCGCCTCCATGACGTCCTTGGGCGCGTCGTCCAGCGGCGTCGCCTCGGCGTCGGCGGGGAAGGTCATCGGCTCGCCGCCGGAGGTGTACTCGGCCGTGAAGCCGATGCTGAGGGAGCCGTCCCGCCACTCCACGTGCCCGGGGGACGCCTTGGGCGCGACACCCGCCTCCCACTGGGCGAAGGACACGACGTCGTCGTACCGGTCGGCCGCGGTCAGCGCGGCGACGACCTGCTGCGTCGGCTGGAGCCCGGCCGCGACGCCCGGACCGAACCGCTCGACGACGACCTCGTGGATCTCGGCGAAGAGCTCCCTGCGGTAGCCGTCCGGCAGCTTCAGCAGACGCCGCCCCCGCAGCCGCTCGACCATCTCCACGCGCAGCCAGCGCCGGAAGAGCTTGTCGCGCACCGGTCCCGGCTCGGTGTACCGCTCGACGACGTCGAGGGCCTCACGGAGGTTCTTGAAGTAGCCGACCGGATCGAATCGTTCGAAACCGGCGTTGGAGCCGTCGTCGCGCCGGAGGTGGTAGTAGCAGACGTAGTCGCTGAGCACGGAGACGTTCTCCGCGCGCAGATACGCCTCGGCGATGAAGACGTGGTCCTCCAGGCGCCTTCTGCCCTCGGGGAAGCGCAGTCCGATGCGGTCCAGGAAGGCACGGCGGAACATCTTGTGCGGGGTGAGGCTGTCGATGAGCGGGGCGTTCTCGACCGTGGCGCGCGGATGGTTGCGGCGGAACAGCTCCACCGGCACCCCGCGGCCCTTGCCGGCCATCTTGCCCACGATGACATCGGCGCCGTTGGCGACGCCGTAGTCGTACATCCGCTCCAGGGCCTCGTCGCCCAGGTAGTCGTCGTTGTCGACGAACATGACGAACTCGCCGCGGCAGGCCTCGATGCCGACGTTGCGGGGCTTGCCCGACCAGCCGGAGTTCTCCTGGTGGATGACCTTCATCCGGGAGTCCTCGGCGGCGAGCGCGTCGAGCCGGGCCGGTGTCTCGTCGGTCGAGCCGTCGTCGACGAAGATCACCTCGTACTCTTCGGGAGGCAGGGACTGCCTCTGGAGCGAGGCGATGCAGTCCTCGATGTAGATCCCCGGGTTGTACACGGGGACGATGACGCTGACCTTGACCGGCATCGGGTTTCGGGGCCCCTTCGGGTCGCTTGCCGTAGACGTCCTGTTGTCTTGCGTGATGCCCGATGCTAACCCGGTCGGCGATGCCGCCTCACCTTTCGAGACCGGGCCGTGATCATCTCCGGCCACGAGGCAACTGAGCTGCGGAGTCAGCATGTTCGAAGATCGGCCGGGTTCCCGGGCGGGGGGAAGGTAAGCCTCTAGGGTGAGGACGTGCGCCTGCTTTTCATGTCCGATACTCACCTGCCCAAGCGGGCCAAGGCCCTGCCCGCCCCGCTGCTGGCCGAACTCCCGCACGCGGACGTCGTGTTCCACGCCGGCGACTGGGTCGACACGGCCACCCTCGACCTGCTGGAGGACCGCTGCCGCAGGCTCGTCGGCGTGTACGGCAACAACGACGGACCGGACCTGCGCGCCCGGCTGCCCGAGGTGGCGTACGCGGACCTGGGCGGGCTGCGCTTCGGCGTGATCCACGAGACGGGCCCCGCGCAGGGCCGGGAGAAGCGCTGCGCCGCCCGCTTCCCCGACCTCGACGTGCTGGTCTTCGGCCACAGCCACATCCCCTGGGACACCACGGCACCCACCGGCCTGCGCCTGCTCAACCCGGGCTCCCCGACGGACCGCCGCCGTCAGCCGCACTGCACGTACCTGACCGCCACCGTCGCCGACGGCCGGCTCACCGACGTCGAACTGCACCGGCTGCCACCCCGTACGCCCAGCTAGGGGGCGTGCGGCCGCCGCAGAACCGCCATGTCATGATCGGCGCATGGTGCGGGACAAGCGGGACAAGGGATACCTCCTGGACAACCGGCAGACCGAGGCCGGTACGCGCTTCGACGCGCTGGCCTCCCTCTTCGACGCCTCGACGTTCCGGCACTTCGAGCAGGTCGGGATCGCCGAGGGGTGGCGGTGCTGGGAGGTCGGAGCCGGCGGGCCCGGCGTCGCCACGTGGCTGCGCGAGCGCGTCGGGCCGCGCGGGCGCGTGCTCGCCACCGACATCGACGTGTCCTGGACCGAGGCGGCCGTGACCGACGGAGTCGAGGTGCTCCGCCACGACGTCGGCCGCGACGAACCCCCGGCCGGGCCCTTCGACCTGGTCCACGCCCGCCTCGTCCTGGTCCACGTGGCCGAGCGCGATGCCGCCCTGCGCACCATGATCCAGGCCTTGCGCCCCGGCGGTTGGCTGCTGCTGGAAGACGCCGACCCCGCGCTCCAGCCGCTGATCTGCCCCGATGAGTACGGCCCCGAGCAGGAGCTGGCCAATCGGCTCCGCACCGGCTTCCGTGAGCTGCTGCGGCAGCGGGGAGCCGACCTCTCCTACGGACGCAGGCTGCCGCGACTGCTGCGCGAGGCCGGGCTCACCGACGTCGAGGCCGACGCCTACTTCCCGATCACCTCGCCCGCGTGCGACGTCCTGGAGGCGGCCACCGTCCGACAGGTGAGGGAGAAGCTGGTCGCCGAGGGACTCGCCACGGACGAGGAGATCGAGCGGCACCTCGCCAACGTGGAGGCCGGGCGCCTCGACCTCGCCACCTCACCGATGATCTCGGCCTGGGGCCGACGGCCCTGACTCACCGGGGGCGGGGCGGATGCACCGCTCCCTCCGTGGCGGTCAGCGGAGCCCCGGTGCCGCCCCAGCGCAGCGCGACGATCTCCGCGGCGACCGACACCGCCACCTCCTCGGGCGTACGGGCTCCGAGGTCGAGCCCGACCGGTGAGCGCAGCCGGGACAGCTCCCGCTCGGTGAGCCCGGCCTCGGCCAGCCGTCGCGCCCGGTCGGCGTGGGTACGGCGGCTGCCCATCGCCCCGATGTAGGCGGCGGGCCGGCGCAGGGCCTCCAGCAGCAGCGGCACGTCGAACTTGGGGTCGTGGGTGAGGACGCAGACGACCGTGCGCTCGTCGGTGTCCGTGTCCCTCAGGTAGCGGTGCGGCCACTCGGTGACCACCTCGACGCCCTCGGGGAAGCGCCGGGGCGTGGCGAAGACGGGGCGGGCGTCGCAGACCGTGACCCGGTAGCCGAGGAAGTCCCCGATGCGGGCGACGGCCGCCGCGTAGTCGATCGCGCCGAAGACCAGCATCCGCGGCGGCGGTGCGAAGGACTGGAGGAACACGCTGACGGAGTCCTCGCGGCGCTGTCCCTGAGGCCCGTAGTGCCGCAGGCCGGTGGCACCGAGAGCGAGCTCGCCGCGCGCGTCGGCGGTGACGGCCGCGTCCAGGCCGCTCGCGCCCAGCGTGCCCGACACCCGGTCCGGCCGGACGGCGAGCGCCGCCCCGCGCGGCGCCGGGCCGTCGGTCACCGTCGCCACGGTCACCGGTTCTCCGGCCGCGACGCAGTCCACGACCGTGCCGAAGGCGGGATCCAGCCCGGGCGTCACGGGACGCACCAGCAGCGTGATCTCATCGCCGCAGGTCAGACCGACTTCGAAGGCGTCCTCGTCGCTGTAGCCGAAGGTCTCCAGCCGGGCCTCACCGCTTGCCACGACCTCCTGCGCCAGCTCGAACACCGCGCCCTCGACACAGCCACCGGACACACTGCCCACGACCTCCTCGTCCGGACCCACCGCCATCGCCGCGCCCGGGTCGCGCGGCGCACTGCGGCTGACCTCGACGACCGTCGCGAGGCCGAACGGGAGCCCGGCCGCGTACCAGCGGCCGAGCACCGGGAGGATGTCACGCACGACCGGCTCCTCTCCTTCCGTGCCCCCGCCGGGTACCCCGTCGGCGGTTAATTCCGTTGTGGCCCACCGGGCCGGTCTGCTGCACTGCACGGGTCGACGATGCGACGACGTCACCGAGTCCCGAGGAGCCCAGATGCGCCAGGCGTCCATGTCCCCCCAGTCAGGAACGGCTCCCTCTCCGAAGGACATGACGCTTCGTGCAGTTGCTCAACCTTGGAATTCTCGCCCATGTCGACGCAGGTAAGACCAGCCTGACCGAGCGGCTGCTCCATTCGGCCGGGGTGATCGACGAGGTCGGCCGCGTCGACGACGGGAACACCCGTACCGACACCCTCGCGCTGGAGCGGCAGCGGGGCATCACCATCAAGTCCGCCGTCGTCTCGTTCCCGCTCGACGGTGTGACGGTCAACCTCATCGACACACCCGGTCACCCGGACTTCATCGCAGAGGTGGAGCGCGTGCTCGGCGTGCTGGACGGCGCCGTCCTCGTGATCTCCGCCGTCGAAGGGGTGCAGGCGCAGACGCGGGTGCTGATGCGGACCCTCCAGCGGCTGCGCATCCCGACCCTGCTGTTCGTCAACAAGATCGACCGGCGCGGGGCGCGGGACGAGGAGGTGCTGCGGGCGGTCGCGGCCCGCCTGACACCCGCGGTCGTGCCGATGGGAACCGCCACCGGCCTCGGCACGCGCGCGGCCCGCTTCGTCCCGGGGCCCGGCCCGGCCGCCGCCCTGGACGTCCTGGCCGAGCATGACGACGCCCTGCTGTCCGCGTACGTCGAGGACACAGTCACGGACGGCCTCCTGCACAGGGCACTCGTCACCCAGACCCGGGAGGCCCTGGTCCACCCGGTCTACTTCGGCTCCGCCGCGACGGGCGCGGGCGTGGACGCGCTCCTGTCCGGTATCGAGGAACTGCTGCCGGCCGCCGGCGGGGACGCGGACGGGCCGGTCTCCGGCACCGTGTTCAAGGTCGAGCGGGGCCCGGCGGGGGAGAAGGTCGCCTACGCCCGGATGTTCTCCGGCACGCTGCGCACCCGCGACCGGATCCCCTGCGGAGCGGACGGCGCCGAGGGCCGGATCACCGGGATCAGCGTCTTCGGCCACGGCACGGACACCCGCGCCGACGCCGTCGCCGCCGGGCAGATCGCCCGGCTGTGGGGTCTCGCCGACATCAGGATCGGCGACGCGATCGGCGAACCCCGCAAGGCGTACGAGCACGTCTTCGCCCCGCCCACCCTGGAGACGGTCGTCGTCCCGGGGCCCGGTGTGAACAGAGGCGCACTGCACCTCGCGCTCACCCAGCTCGCCGAACAGGACCCGCTGATCGGCCTGCGCCACGACGAACGCCGGCAGGAGACCTCCGTCTCCCTCTACGGCGAGGTGCAGAAGGAGGTCGTCCAGGCGACCCTGGCGGACGAGTACGGTCTCCACGTCACCTTCCGCGAGACCACCCCGCTGTGTGTCGAACGGCTCGTCGGCAGCGGGCATGCCGTGGAGTTCAACAAGAAGGACGCGAACCCCTTCCTCGCGACGGTCGGCCTGCGCGTCGAACCGGCACCGGTCGGCTCGGGCGTCGACTTCCGGCTGGAGGTGGAGCTCGGCTCCATGCCGTACGCCTTCTTCAAGGCCGTCGAGGACACCGTGCGCGAGAGCCTCGGCCAGGGGCTGCACGGCTGGCAGGTCGCCGACTGCGTGGTCACCATGACCCACAGCGGCTACTCGCCCCGCCAGAGCCACGCCCACCAGGGCTTCGACAAGAGCATGTCGAGCACCGGGGCCGACTTCCGCGGCGTCACCCCGCTGGTGCTCGTCGAGGCGCTGCGGCGGGCCGGGACGCGGGTGCACGAGCCGATGCACCGCTTCCGCATCGAGGCCCCGGCCGACACCCTCGGCGCCCTGCTGCCGGTCCTCGCCGGGCTCGCGGCCGTACCGGAGGCGACGCGCAACCGGGGCGACCTCTGCGTCCTCGAAGGCACCGTGCCGGCGGCCCGGGTGCACGCCCTCGGACAACTGCTGCCGGGGCTGACACGCGGTGAGGGGGAACTGGAGAGCGCCTTCGACCACTATGCGCCAGTCATGCACGGCACGATTCCCGAGCGTCCGCGCACCGACCACAACCCGCTGAACAGGAAGGAGTACTTGTTGAACGTGACACGAAGAGTGGGCGGTTGAGGTGTGCGCGCTGGCCGAGAGGGAACTTACTCCAGAGTCAGGGGTGTTGACGGTGTCCTGAAATCACCGGACTGTAGTGGACATGCCGACTATCCGAGTACGTCTGCTGGTTGTCCTGGCTGTCCTCTTCGGCTCCCTGTCGGGGGGGGGGGGGCCCCCCCCCCCCCCCCCCCCCCCCCCCCCCCCCCCCCCGGGGGCGCCGGCCCCCCCCCCCCCCCCCCCCACCCCCCCCCCCCCCCCCCCCCCCCCCCCCCCCCCCCCCCCACCCCCCCACCCACG